>NZ_JBHWVI010000140.1:0-23343 GCF_042737005.1 Streptomyces sp. NPDC060027 | reverse complement strand
GGCCGGCCCGTGCGCCCGCCGCGGCACTCACGGGACCGGCACCCAGCGGCTCCAGCGTCAGCCGGGTGACGCCGGAGCCCTGCACGCACGCCACCTGATGCGCTTCCAGCCAGCCCAGCCGCCACTTGTGCCAGCCGAAGAGGTCGGGCGACAGCCCGAACTGGCTGCCCATGAGGTCCCAGTCGCCCACGTAGGTGTCCCAGTCGCCCTTGCCGCCGGAGGGGCGGTGGTAGAGGTCGGGCAGGTCGAAGACATGACCGGTCTCGTGCGCGAGGACGAGCCGGTCCGGCGGGTGCTTCTCGAAGACCGTGACGACGCGGCGGATGTCCCTGCCGTCCGCGCGCAGGGGCGTGTCCAGATTGACGACCTTCGTGGCGTCCGAGTCGACGCCCGGCGCGTCCGGGTCGGCGACGAAGTAGACGACGTCGTAGCGCGAGAAGTCGACCCGCGGGTCGGCAACCGCGAGGGCGTCGCGCAGATAGGCGGCACGTTCGGCGGCGTCCCAGTCGCGCTGTATGGCGTACGACGTCGAGGGGTGCGGCATCTGGATCCAGGTGCGCTGCGGATGCGGGCGGACCGTGAACCTGCCGTACGAGGCCCGCTCGAAGAAACGGCTGGTGGCCGGGAAGTAGTCGCCGGTCAGCTCGGCGGGCGTGGTGCGCGGGGTGGAGTCGGGGAAGGACAGGAAGACCATCACCGCGTCGAGGGGGCGGGTGGGGCGCACATAGGCGGAGTTCCAGGTGTCGACACCCTCCGAATGGTGCGCGTCGGTCCGCGTCAGGGCGCAGGGAGTCGCCAGGGGTTCGGCGAGCGCGGGGCCCGGCACCAGGGAGGTCGCGGCGAGCGCGGTCATCGAGGTGAACACGGCCGCGGTGCTGCGCCAGCGGGGCGCCCCGTCACGGGCGAGACCGCGCAGGGCCTCACGAGCGAGAGCCCTCAGGGGGAGCGGACGCGGCACGTCGACCTCCGGATGCGGATTTCGGGACACCGCACCCAGCCTGATTGAATTTGTACTATTTTGCCCTGTTTCTCTGCACCGGAAGAGTGAGAGGGCGTGCGCCCCGACACCCCCGGACCTTCACGGAACGTCACATGCGGTCGGCGGGGGAAGGAACCCGTCCAGATACAGGCAGAAACGATCTGTCAGAACGGGCGGTTGTTCCGGGACACTGGACAGTGGCTGCACCGTCCGGAGGCCAGCCTCTATGATCGGCACACTTTCCTGCACCGACACGGCTTGTTCGGCCGTCCATCACCGGCCGACCACCCCGAGAGACCCATACGAAAACCGAGTGCACTGCGGGAGCGAGCGGTGAGCGGAACGTCCGAAGGGCCGGCGCCCGCGGGAGACCTCGTCCGGCCGACCGTCACAAAGCGTCACGTCGACGCATCTCCTCGTACGTCCGTCGGCGCAACTCCCGGCCCAACCGTCCCCTCCGTGTCGTCCGTGACACCGGGGCCAGCTCCCGGGGCGTCCGCACCCGCCGCGGTTCCCGACGGAACGTCACCCCGTACCTTCCACGCGGCCTTCGCCACCGCCCCCCTCGCCATGGCCGTCGTGGACCGCGAGGGTCTCGTCGTCACGGCCAACGAGTCACTGGGCACCCTGCTCGGCGCCGAGACGCGGACGTTCACCGGACGGATCGCCGCCGACCTGGTGGACCTCGCCTCCGACACCCGCACCTGGCACGCGTACCGCGAGGTGCTCGGCGGCCGGCAGGCGCGGCTGCGCTGCACCCGCCGGCTCAAGCACCCCGACGGCCATGCGATCTGGGTGCAGGTCACGGTCGCGCCGCTGCCCCCGCAGGAGCGGGCGGTCCTGATCTCGGTCGCGGACATCGGCGCCCGGCGTGAACTCCAGGCGCGGCTGCGCCACTTGCAGATGCACGACCCGGTGACGCGGCTGCCCAACCGCACGCTGTTCTTCGAGCGCCTGTCGGCGGTTCTGGAGACGGAGGCGTACGAGGAGGGCGGCACCGGCCGGATCGGACTCTGCTATCTGGACCTGGACGGGTTCAAGGCGGTCAACGACACCCTCGGCCACCGGGTCGGGGACCGGCTGCTCGCCGCCGTCGCCGAACGTCTGACGCGTTGCGCGGACGAGGCCGGTCAGACGAGGGCGACCACTCCCCTGGTGGCGCGGCTGGGAGGGGACGAGTTCGCCCTGCTCGTCGAGGACTCCACGGGCACCGACCAGTTGGCGGACCTCGCCGAGTCCGTGCTGAAGGCACTCCAGGCACCGTTCGACCTGTCGGGACAGCGGCTGTCGCTGTCGGCGTCCATCGGGGTCGTCGAGCGGCGCGCCACCGGCACGACCGCGACCGGTCTGATGCAGGCCGCGGGCACGACGCTGTACTGGGCGAAGGCGGACGGCAAGGGCCGCTGGACGCTCTTCGACCCGGAGCGCAACGCGCACCGCATGACCCGCCAGGCCCTGTCGTCCACCCTCCGCGCGGCCGTCGAGCGGGGTGAATTCGCCCTGGAGTACCAGCCGTTGGTGGGCATGGAGGACGGCGGCGTGCACGGGGTCGAGGCGCTCGTCCGCTGGAACCACCCGCGGTTCGGGACGCTGACGCCGAATCGCTTCATCGGACTGGCCGAGGAGGACGGTTCGATCGTCCAGCTCGGCCGCTGGGTGCTGGCCACCGCCTGCCGGCAGGCCCGCCGCTGGCAGCTCGACCATCCGGACGCCCCGCCGATCTTCGTCAGCGTCAACGTCGCCGTGCGTCAGGTATGGGACTCCGATCTGGTGGCGGACGTGGCGGAGATCCTGGCGGAGACCGGACTGGCCCCGCATCTGCTCCAGTTGGAGCTGACCGAGTCGGCGGTGATGGGTTCGGCGGGCCGGCCGCTCCAGGCCCTGCAGGCGCTCAGCGACATGGGCGTGTGCATCGCGATCGACGACTTCGGCACCGGCTACTCCAACCTCGCCTACCTGAGCAGGCTCCCGGTGTCCGTCCTGAAGCTGGACGGCTCCTTCGTCCGCGGCTTCCAGTACGAGAACGCCGACGGCTCGTCCGCCCACCCCAACCCCGCCGACGAGGTCATCGTCGAGGCGCTCATCCAACTCGCCCACCGGCTGGGCCTGACCGTCACCGCCGAGTGCGTGGAGACCGCCTCGCAGGCCTCCCGGCTGCGCGGGATCGGCTGCGACACCGGCCAGGGCTGGCTGTACTCCCGGCCGGTGGCGCCGGACCGCATCTCCGCGCTTCTGATGTCGGCCGCCTGCCCGCAGACCTGAGCGTCCGGCTTCTCCGACCTGAGCGCCGAGCCCCCGCCCTCAGACCTGAGTGCCTCGCCCCTCCGGCCTGAGCGCCCCCGCCCTCAGACCTGAGCGCCCTGCTCCTTCGGCAACCCGTAGGCGTCCGCGATCAGTTCGTACGAGCGCAGGCGTACGTCACCGCTGTGCGCGTTGCCCGTGATCATCAACTCGTCGGCACCGGTGCGCTTCTGGAGGTCGTCGAGGCCGGCGCGGACCTCGTCGGCGGTGCCGTGGATGACGTTGGAGTTCCACGAGTCGATGAACTCCCGCTCCATCGGGCTGAATTCATAGGCCTCCGCCTCCTCCGGGGTCGGTACGAGACCCGGGCGTCCGGTACGCAGACGGACCATGTTCAGGGCGGCGGCCAGCACCTGGCGGCGGGCCTCCTTCTCGTCGTCCGTGGCAAGGGCGGAGACGCCGATGAGGGCGTACGGGGCGTCGAGGACCGCGCTCGGGCGGAAGGAGTCGCGGTAGAGGTCGAGCGCCGGGATCGTGTTCTGCGCCGAGAAGTGGTGCGCGAAGGCGAACGGCAGGCCGAGGGATCCGGCGAGACGGGCGCTGAAGCCGGAGGAGCCGAGCAGCCAGACCGGCGGCCGGTGCGGGGACTGGACCCCGCCCGGCGAGGTCGACTGGACGGGCCCGGGAACGGCGTGGATGCGGGCGTAGGGGTGGCCGTCGGGGAAGTCGTCGTCCAGGAAGCGGATGAGTTCCGCGAGCTGCTCGGGGAAGTCGTCGGCGCCCTCGTTCAGGCGCTGGGTGCGGCGCAGCGCGGCGGCTGTCGCGCCGTCCGTGCCGGGGGCGCGGCCGAGGCCCAGGTCCACCCGGCCGGGGGCCATCGCCTCGAGCGTGCCGAACTGTTCCGCGATGACCAGCGGAGCGTGGTTGGGGAGCATCACTCCGCCGGAGCCCAGCCGGATGCGGTCCGTGTGGGCGGCCAGGTGGGCGAGGATCACCGCGGGCGAGGAACTGGCCACGCCGGGCATCGAGTGGTGTTCGGCCACCCAGTAACGGTGGAAGCCGCGGGATTCCGCGAGGCGGGCGATCTGGACGCTGGTGCGGAGGGCGTCGGTCGCGGTGCGGCCCGCGCCCACGGTGACCAGGTCCAGCACGGACAGGGGCACGGGGGCGGTGCCCTGTGCCGTGCCTCGGATCTCGCCCGTTTCGGCCGTCTCGTCCACCGGGGTGCCTCCTGTTGCGTACGCGATCGTGTCCTCGCCGTACGAACAGGAGGGTGACTCCGGTTATTCCCCGGGGGCGGGGGCTTGCCTCAGGCAGGGGCTTCTCCGGTGGGAGGCTCTCCCTGTCGGGAACTTCCCCCGGAGCGGGGCTGGGGGCTACTTGTTTTCGCCCCCTCCGCCCCTGTCCTCCCCCAAGGTCTCGGCTTCGCTCGACCAGGGGGCACCCCCATCGTCCCCGGGGCTCCGCCCCGGACCCCGCTCCTCAAACACCGGAGGGGCTGGATTTCGGCGTGGCGGACTGGGTCCTGCCGGGGCGGACTGAGATGTCACGCCTGGACGATGGGTTCCCTCGTGAAAAGGGTGCCTAGTTCCGGGGCGTTCACGCGGCGGTCGGTCAGGCGCAGGGCCTCCCAGACCGAGACCTGGTTCGCCGTGAGGACCGGCTTGGCGAGGTCCTTCTCCAGGGCCGGCAGGTGGGACGCGGTGTGCAGGGCCGTGTCGGGGAGGAGGATCGCCTCGGCGTCCGGGCGGTCCGCCGCGCGGGCCAGCGCGAGGACCTGGTCGTAGTCCCAGCCGGCGACCTCGGCGGCGGTGACGACACCGGAGCCGCGCACCGCCACCACCTCCGTGCCGGCCTCCTTCAGGAACGCGGCGAAGAGCGCGGCCACGTCGTCGGGGTAGGTCGCCCCGATCGCGACCCGGGTGGCCCCGATCTCCCGCGCCGCGTGCGCGAAGGCGAAGGACGTCGACGAGGCGGGCAGACCGGCCGCCATGGCGAGGCCGCGGACCTGTTCGTGGGCACCCTGGAGGCCGTACACGAAGCTGCCGCTCGTACACGCCCAGACCACGGCCTCCACACCTGCCAGGCGCAGCTCCTCGACGCCCGCCTCCAGGCGGTGCGCCGAGCCCATTTCGAGGAGCGCGTCCACGCGGTGGGCGTCCTCGCCGATGTCCGTGTGGACGACGGTCAGGCGGACGTCGCTGCCGAGCAGCTGCTCGATGCGGGGGTAGTCGTCCTCGGCCGAGTGGCCCGGGTAGAGGAATCCGAGTGAGGTCATGCCCAACCTTCCTGTTCTTCGGGAAGTACGGGTCCCCGGCGGGCGGCCTGATCAATCAGCCGCTGATAGGGGCCCACCGCCCGGGTACCCAGTTGGCGCAGTGCCGCCCACATCGTCACCTGGTTGGCCGAGATCACCGGGATCCGCAGCTCGGCCTCCAGCTGGGGGATGACGTCGTACGTCGGAAGGTTGGTGCAGCTCACGAAGAGGGCGTCCGCCGCGCCGCGTGCCGCCCGGCGGGCCATGTCGGCCACATCGCGGTACGGGACTTTCCAGATGTGCCTGGTCAGGCCCATGAAGGCGCGCTCCGTGACCGTGATGCCGGCCTCCGCGAGGTACTCCTCCAGGGACTCGGTGACCGAGACCGTGTAGGGGGTGACCAGGGCGACCCGGCGGGCACCGAGTTCCTCCAGTGCGGCGAGGAGGGCGCCGGAGGTGGTGAGCGAGGGGAGCGCGCCCGCCCGGGTCATGGCCTCGCACATCGCCCGCTCCCCGGCGACTCCCCCGACGAAACTGCCCGACGTGCACGCGTACGCGACGACCTCGGGCGCGACCGCGTTCAGGGCGCGGACCGCGTCGCCGAGCGTCTCGTGCTCGGAGACCAGGCGGGCCAGGTCCAGGCCGACCTCGACCGGCACGAACGGGGTGCGGGTCAGGTGCAGGGAGACGTCGTCCGGGACCCACCGCCACAGCTCACGGTCGAGGGCGAAGTCGAACGGGGCGACGACGCCGACCCCGCGCTGCGGATAGGGACCGCCGAGAAAGGAAACGCCCATGGCAGGCACCGGCCTCACGAAGGGAAACAGGCGGGCAACGGACCGTATGCGGGCCCGTGTTGACGAAGGTAGGTTCGGGTGCGAGCGTGGTCAATCCGCGCATCTCAGACGGCTCGGGCCGGCTGCGCCCGCACGTCTCCCCGGTCATTTCGCCTCAGGATCCACCAGAAAAGCGGACTCGCATTGCGAAACGGTTTCCCCCGATGAACGCCCGTATGTCCCCTGGCCCGTCCCACCCGTCGGCCCCCGTCACCCTGCTCGTCCTGGACGCCGACCCGCTCCCCCGTCTCGGCCGGCTCACCGGTCGCGTACGGATCGAGCACGCCGACGCGTCCACGCTCGCGGAGCGGCTGCCGCACGCGGACGCGCTGCTCGTGTGGGACTTCGCCTCGGACGCCGTGCGCCGCGCCTGGCCGGGCGAGGGGCCGCGGCCGCGCTGGGTGCACACCGCCAGCGCGGGCGTGGACCATCTGATGTGTCCCGAGCTCGCCGCCTCCGACACGGTGGTGACCAACGCGCGCGGAGTCTTCGACCGGCCGATCGCGGAGTACGTCGCGGCCCTGGTGCTCGCCATGGCGAAGGACCTGCCGCGGACCTGGGACCTGCAGCGGAGCCACCAGTGGCGGCACCGGGAGTCGCAGCGCGTGGCCGGGACCCGGGCCTGCGTGGTGGGGTCCGGGCCGATCGGGCGGGCGATCGTCCGCACCCTCAAGGCGCTCGATGTCACCACCGCCCTGGTGGGGCGTGCCCCGCGCACCGGTATCCACGGTCCGGCGGAGCTTGACCGGCTGATGGCGCGCGCCGACTGGGTGGTGTCCGCGGCGCCGCTCACCGAGGAGACGCGCGGCATGTTCGACGCGCGGCGCTTCGGGATGATGCAGCCCTCGGCCCGCTTCATCAACGTCGGGCGCGGGCAGCTCGTCGTGGAGCAGGCGCTCGCCGAGGCGCTGTCGAAGCGGTGGATCGCGGGCGCCGCCCTCGATGTCTTCCAGCACGAACCACTCGGCCCCGACAGCCCGTTGTGGGAGGTCCCGGGTCTGATCGTGTCGCCGCACATGAGCGGGGACACGGTCGGCTGGCGGGACGAACTGGGCGAGCAGTTCGTGGAGTTGTACGAGCGCTGGGCCGCGGGCAAACCGCTGTCGAACGTGGTCGACAAGCAGCGCGGGTACGTGCCCGGACACTGAACTGCCTTGGGAGGGGCCGATGCCGGAACTCACCGAGCTGACCGCGGCACAACTCGTCGACGGGTACCGCAAGGGCGAATTCGGCCCCGAGGAGGTCACGCGCGCAGCCCTGGAGCGGGCCGAGCGCGTCCAGCCGGCCGTGAACGCCTTCGTCCGTCTCCTCGCGGACGAGGCCCTGACCCGGGCACGGGAGTCGGCGGACCGCTGGCGGCGGGGCGAGCCCATGGGCCTGCTGGACGGCGTGCCCGTCACGGTGAAGGACATCCTGCTGCTGCGCGGGCATCCGACGCTGCGCGGCTCCAGGACCACGCCTGCGCGGGGCCGTTGGGACGAGGACGCGCCGTCCGTGGCCCGGCTGCGGGAGCACGGCGCGGTGTTCCTCGGCAAGACGACGACGCCCGAGTTCGGCTGGAAGGGCGTCACGGACTCGCCGCTGTCGGGGGTGACGCGCAATCCGTACGACGTCACGTGCACCGCCGGCGGCTCCAGCGGGGGCAGCGCGGCGGCCGTGGCGCTGGGCGCGGGCCCGCTGTCGCTCGGCACGGACGGCGGCGGCAGCGTCCGTATCCCGGCCGCGTTCTGCGGGATCTTCGGGCTGAAGCCGACGTACGGCAGGGTCCCGCTGTATCCGGCCAGTGCCTTCGGGACGCTCGCGCACGTGGGCCCGATGACCCGGGACGCGGCCGACGCGGCGCTGATGCTGGATGTGATCGGCACGCCGGACGCCCGCGACTGGTCCGCGCTGGGGCCGGCCGGCGGCTCCTTCGTGGACGCCCTCGACGGTGGGGTACGGGGTCTGCGGGTCGCCTATTCGCCCTCGCTCGGCGGGCAGGTCGCGGTCTCCCCGGCCGTCGCGGCGGCGGTGCGGCGGGCGGTGGAGCGGCTCGCGGGCCTGGGCGCGCATGTCACCGAGGCCGACCCCGACTTCGCCGATCCGGTGGACGCCTTCCACACCCTGTGGTTCAGCGGGGCGGCCCGGGTGACCCAGCGGCTGGGCCCCGAGCAGCGCGCCCTGCTCGACCCGGGGCTGCTGGAGATCTGCCGCCGGGGTGCCCGCTTCAGCGCGCTGGACTATCTCGCCGCGACGGATGTCCGGATGGCGCTCGGCCGCCGGACGGGTCTGTTCCACACCTCGTACGACGTGCTGGTCACGCCCACCCTGCCGCTGACGGCCTTCGGGGCGGGCTCCGAGGTCCCGACCCGGTCCGGCCTGCGCCGCTGGACGGGCTGGACCCCGTTCACGTACCCCTTCAACCTGACACAGCAGCCCGCGGCGACGGTCCCGGTCGGGGTGGACGGCGACGGTCTGCCGGTCGGCCTGCAGCTCGTCGCCGCCCGGCACCGGGACGACCTCGTCCTGCGGACGGCGCACGCGTTGTACGAGGCGGGAGCCGCCGGGGTGGCACCCCCGTCGCCGCTGCTCTGAGAGTGCTTCGCGGCCGCATCCGGGTCAGAGCCGCCGGAAGCTGAGCGTCTCCCCCGCGGCGCCCGAGCGCCACAGGTCGTTGCAGGCCTCGGCCATCGCGTCGAGGCCGTCGGCCACCTGCCCCCAGACGATGCCCGGGACCCAGCCCACGTCTCCGTTGAGGAGCAGATTGTTGCGCTCGTAGAACAGGGCGAGGTCGACGACGGTGGTGCCGGGGCGGACGTCGGTGTCGTAGCCGTAGGCCCGCGTGCCCAGTTCCGTACCCGCGAAGGCGAAATAGCAGAGGTCTCCGGGAACAGGGGTGACGGTCGGATTTTCCAGTGGTGGCTCCGATGTCGCGAAAGGGGGGAAGAGCGCGTAGATCTCATTGCGCGCGTATTTCGCGTGGTACACGTCGCCGCTCAGCGGGAGCGCGTCCCAGACCGCCGCGCAGGTGATCGGCGCGCGGTCGTCGAGGAGTTCCGCGGTGCAGTGCACACCGCGCTTGACCAGCGAGACTTCGATGAATCGATCAGCCATGCACTCCATGGTCCCCCGGCGGTCAAGAGCGCACCGGGCGCTCACGGGGCCGGAATCGGCCCGAATACATCGCATGGCCCCGGGTAGCCGCGCGGCCATGGCTCCACCTCTTGGGAACGCACGTGGAAACGAACAGGGAAACGAACACGGGAAGGACAGACAGCCGTCCGGGACCACCCGCCGGTCGCTGCTCGCGGGGGTCGCGGCGCTCGGTGCGCTCGGCGCGGCCGGCTGCAGTCGCGTGGCCACGGCGTCCGCGACGGACGGCGGTGATCTCCTCGACCGGCTGAAGGCGCAGGGCGTCGTCCGCCTCGGTATCGCGGGCGAGATCCCCTTCGGCTACATCGACCGGGACGGCGAACTGACCGGCGAGGCCCCGGAGCTCGCGAAGGCCGTCTTCAAACGCCTGGGCGTCGCCCGCGTGCAGCCGGTGCCGACCGAGTTCGGCTCGCTCATACCCGGGCTCAACTCGCAGCAGTTCGACGTCGTGTCCGCCGGGATGTACATCAACCCCGAGCGCTGCGAGCAGGTCATCTTCGCCGACCCCGACTACCGGATGCTCGACGCGTTCATCGTGCGCAAGGGCAATCCGAAGGGACTGCACGACTACCAGGACGTCGTGGCGAAGAAGGCCAGGTTCGCGACGGGGACGGGCTACGCGGAGATCCAGTACGCGGTCGAGGCCGGGTACAAGGAGAGCGACATCCTGATCGTGCCCGACCAGGTCGCCGGGCTGAACGCGGTCGAGGCGGGGCGCGCCGACGTCTTCGCGGGGACCGCGCTGACCGTCCGTGAGGTGGCGCGGAAGTCCGGCGAGGCCGAGAGCACGAAGCCCTTCGCGCCGCTGGTCAAGGGCAAGCCGCACGTCGACGGCGGCGGCTTCGCGTTCCGTTCGCCGGAGACGAGGCTGCGGGACGCCTTCAACGTCGAGCTGCGAAAGATGAAGGAGAGCGGCGAACTCTTCCGCATCCTGCGGCCGTTCGGGTTCACCCAGGCCGAGATGACCGACATGACCGCGAAGGAGCTGTGCCGCGGATGACATCGGGACTCTGGGAACTCGTACTCGAAGGGATCTGGGTCACCGTCCAACTGCTTTTCTTCAGCGCTCTGTTGGCCGGCGCCATGTCCTTCCTGGCCGGTATCGCGCGCACCTCGCGACGGTGGATCGTCCGCTTCCTCGCGGGCTTCTACACCGAGGTGTTCCGCGGAACCTCCGCGCTGATCATGATCTTCTGGGTGTACTTCGTGCTGCCGCTCGCCTTCGGCTGGCAGCTCGTCCCGTTGTGGGCGGGCACGCTGGCGCTGGGGCTGACGTACGGGGCGTACGGCTCCGAGATCGTGCGCGGCGCGCTGAACGCCGTCGATCCGGCACAGCGCGAGGGCGGAATCGCGCTCAGCTTCACGCCCTGGCAGCGGATGCGGCTGATCCTGCTGCCGCAGGCGGTGCCGGAGATGATCCCGCCCTTCTGCAACCTGCTGATCGAGCTGCTCAAGGGCACGGCGCTGGTCTCCGTGATGGGCATGGGTGATCTGACGTTCAGCGCCAACCTGGTGCGGCTCGCGCTCCAGCAGAGCGCGGAGGTCTACACGTACGTCCTGCTCATCTACTTCGTCATCGCCTTCCTGCTCACCCGGCTGATGCGCGGGCTGGAGAAGCGGCTCAAGGCCGGGATCGGCAAGGAACCGCAGAGCGACGCCGTGGCGCGTGCGCAGAAGCGGGCCCTGACGACGGGCGTGGGCGCCGGTGCCGGTGCCGGTGCCGCCGCGGGCGGAGGTGACTCATGAGCGTCATGGACCCGATGAACCCGATGGACTCCACAGACCTCATGGACCTCACAGACCTCATGGACCCCAGGGAGACGACGACCGGAGGTGCCTCGTGACGTGGGACTGGAACGCGGTCGGCGACTTCATGCCGCATTTCTGGGACGGCCTGCTGATCACCCTTCAGGCACTGGCCCTCGGTTCGGTGATCTCGTTCGTTCTCGGTCTGGTGTGGGCCCTGCTGATGCGGACCCCGACGCGCTGGGTGCGCTGGCCGGTCGGGGTGGTCACCGAGTTCGTGCGCAACACCCCGCTGCTGGTGCAGCTGTTCTTCCTCTTCTACGTGCTGCCCGAGTGGAACATCACGTTCTCCGCGCTGACCACCGGTGTCGTCGCGATCGGGCTGCACTACTCGACGTACACGATGCAGGTCTACCGGGCCGGCATCGAGGGCGTGCCCGCCGGCCAGTGGGAAGCGGCCACGGCGCTCAGCCTGCCCGTGCGGCGCACCTGGACGGCGGTGATCCTGCCGCAGGCGGTCCGCCGTGTGGTGCCGGCGCTCGGCAACTACGTCATCGCGATGCTCAAGGACACCCCGATGCTGATGACGATCACCGTGCTGGAGATGCTCGGCGAGGCGCGGCTGTACTCGCAGCAGCACTTCCAGTTCACGGAGCCGCTCACGGTCATCGGTGTGGCCTTCATCCTCATTTCCTACCCGGCTTCCCTGCTGCTGCGAGCCCTGGAGCGACGCCTTGTCCGCTGACACGAACACCGGCCCGAACGCCGGCCCGAACACCGGCCCCGACACCGAGGCCGGCCCCCTGAAGGACCTCGCCAACCCCCCGGTGGACGGCAGCGAGCTGATCCGGTTCGACAAGGTCACCAAGCGCTTCGGCGACAACACCGTCCTCGACGGGCTCGACTTCCGCGTCGACTCCGGGAAGCACGTCACGCTGATCGGCCCGTCCGGTTCCGGCAAGACGACGATCCTGCGGCTGCTGATGACCCTGACCCAGCCGGACGAGGGCACGATCACGGTCGCCGGTGACCCGCTCTTCCCCGCGGACGAGAAGCGGGTCCGCGAGGTCCGCAAGAAGATCGGCATGGTCTTCCAGCAGTTCAACCTGTTCCCCAACATGAGCGTGCTGAGGAACGTCACCGAGGCACCCGTCACCGTCCTCGGCCTGTCCAAGGACGAGGCCGAGGAGCGGG
Organism: Streptomyces sp. NPDC060027; assembly: GCF_042737005.1. NCBI lineage: Bacteria > Bacillati > Actinomycetota > Actinomycetes > Kitasatosporales > Streptomycetaceae > Streptomyces > Streptomyces sp. NPDC060027. Next base: position 10,958 of record NZ_JBHWVI010000140.1, on the reverse strand, counting down.
CCCGTGAACTGCTCGACCTGGTCGGCCTCGCGGACAAGTGCGACGAGCGGCCGGGCCGGCTGTCCGGCGGTCAGCAGCAGCGCGTGGCGATCGCCCGCGCGCTGGCGATGCGGCCGCAGGTGCTGCTGCTGGACGAGGTGACGTCCGCGCTCGACCCCGAACTGGTAGCGGGAGTCCTCGACGTCCTGCGTGACATCGCTCACACCACGGACATCACGATGCCCTGTGTGACCCACGAGATGAATTTCGCCCGGGACATCTCGGACCAGGTTCTGATGTTCGATTCTGGCCATGTCATCGAGTCCGGCCCGCCGGAGAGGATCTTCGGCGACCCGGAGCACGAGCGGACCAGGGAATTCCTCGGCGCGGTCCTCTGACGTCCGGGAGTGAACAGGGGGCGGAGGGGGAGCACGTACGGGAAGGCACGAGGTCCGATCCTTGGGGCATGCCCGACGTGCCATGCCTTTGGCATATGCCAGAGTGGTGCGCTCCTGCTGAGAGTCATGGAGCGCACCACCAATCTCGTCAACAGACGCTCACAGATGGCTCCTTGACGGCTATCGTGAAGTGAGGCCAGCTGTCCGGGCCGACGTCTTTTTTGAGCCGGGCCATGAAGCGCAGGGGGAAACCGTGGCGCTGATGAACGAGCCGACCGCGCCGTACCACTCGGCCCAGGACGCCCTCCGCGTCCTGGAGACGGTGGCGCGGCACACCACGGGCGTCACCGAGGCCGAACTCGCCCGCCAGTCCGGTCTCGGCGCCGACCGGCTGACCGCACTGCTGCGCATGCTGCGCAGGGAGGGTTACGTCGAGCAGGTCGCGGACGGCGCGTACGTCACCGGCGCGGCCCTCAGCCGCCTCGGTTCCGCCGAGGGCCGCGACCAGGCCCTGCGCGAGAAGCTCCAGCAGACGATCGACCGGCTCCGCGACTCGGTCGGCGCCGCGATCTACCTCAGCCGCTACATCGACGGCGAGGTGCACGTCACCCAGTACGCGGAGAGCCCGGCGACCCCCGCGGTCAACGAATGGGTGGACTTCCGTTCCTCCGCGCACGCCAGCGCGGTCGGCAAGAGTCTGCTCGGCCAGCTCGACCACAACGGCCGCCGTGACCACCTCGCCCGCCACAAGATGGCCCGCCTCACCTCGCGGACCATCACCAGCGAGCGGCTCCTGCTGTCCCGCCTCGACTCCCAGCCGGCCACCGTGCCCGTGCTCGACCTCCAGGAGTACGCGATCGGCACGGTCTGCGCGGCCGTCCCGATCACCGCGGGCTCCTCCGTCGGCTGCCTCGCCCTCTCCCTCCCGGTCGAGCACGCCCACCGGCTGCGCCGCGCCGCGGACACGCTGAACCGCGGCGCGACTCCGGTGCTGCTCTCCCTCGCGATCTGACAGCGGCCGCACCGGGCGCATCCCGGGCCCGCACCGGGCAGACGGCCCGATCCCGCCCGGTGGCCGATCGGGGGCCGGCCACGCGGTCGGACCGGAGGCCGCGCGGGTGGTCGGAGGCACCCCCACGGACCAGGTAGTATTTCTTTTGTCGCCGCCCGCGGAAGCGGGAGGCGAGAGTCATGCGCCGCTAGCTCAGTTGGTTAGAGCAGCTGACTCTTAATCAGCGGGTCCGGGGTTCGAGTCCCTGGCGGCGCACCTTGGTGAAGGCCCTCCACACATGTGGGGGGCCTTCACGCATTCCCGGGATCTCGCACGATCCCCGGAACGCCCGGCCTACTCCGAGGTGACGAACTCGGTCAGCACCCGCGCCAGCAGCCCCGGATCACGCGCCCCGCACAGCTCCCGCGCCGAGTGCATCGACAGTCCGGCCACGCCCACGTCGACCGTCGGCACGCCGAGCCGGGCCGCGGTGATCGGGCCGATCGACGTCCCGCACGGCATCGCGTTGTGGGAGACGAAGGGCTGCCACGGCACATCGGCCCGCTCGCACGCGGCGGCGAAGGCCGCGGCACCGGTGCCGTCGGTGGCGTACCGCTGATTGACGTTGACCTTGATCACGGGACCGCCGTTGGGCAGCGGGCGGTGATCCGGGTCGTGGCGTTCGGCGTAGTTGGGGTGGACGGCGTGGGACATGTCGGAGGAGACGCACAACGCGCCGGCGAGGGCACGGTGGAAGTCCTCCGCCCCGCCGCCCCGGGCGGTCACGGCGCGGCCCAGCACCCGCTCCAGGAAGGGTCCCTGGGCGCCGGACTCCGATCCGCTGCCGACCTCCTCGTGGTCGAAGGCGGCGAGCACCGGGATGCGCGCGGGCGGCCGTTCGGCGCCCGCGGCGGCGACCAGGGCGGTGACGCCCGCGTGCACCGAGATCTGGTTGTCGAGGCGCGGAGCGACGATGAACTCGTCGTCCGCTCCCAGGTACCCGGGCGGCTGGATGTCGTGCAGCATCAGGTCCCAGCCGAGAACCTCGGCGGCGTCGGCGCCGGCCTCGTCGGCGATCCGGCCGAGCAGGGCGCCGGGCCGGGGGTCGCCGAGCCCCCACAGCGGGGCCATGTGCCGCTGCCGGTCCAGGGCGAGTCCCTCGTTGACGGTCCGGTCGAGGTGGATGGCGAGCTGCGGCACCCGCAGCAGCGGCTTGTCGACGCAGACCAGCCGGGTCGAACCGTCGCGCAGGGCCAGCCGCCCCGAGACGCCCAGATCGCGGTCGAGCCAGGTGTTGAGCGGCACGCCGCCGTAGACCTCCACGGCGATCTGCCGCCACCCGGCCGAGCCGGTGTCCGGCGTGGGCTTGACCCGCAGGTTCGGTGAGTCGGTGTGGGTGCCGACGATCCGGAACGGGGTGTGGGCGGGAGCACCCGGCGGGACGTACCAGGCGAGCAGCGCTCCCCCGCGGACGACGTACCGGCCTCCCTCCGCTCCGGCCGTCCAGTCGTCCCGCTCCCGCAACTCCGCGAAGCCCGCCTTCTCCAGGCGCTGCGCCGCGCTCGCGACCACGTGATAGGGCGAGGGGCTGGCTCTGACGAAGGTGAACAGATCGTCGTTGTGTCCGCGGTCGAGCGTGTCATGCGTGGGGGACATGAGTGCCTTTCGGGTGCTTGTCGAGGGGTTGGGGCGGGGGCCGTCGGACCGCCCGGCCGGCGCACGGACCGCCCGGGGCCACGGTCCGCCCGGGAGGCGACCTGGGTTGCAGGGGCATGACAAGCTGGTGGACGGTCCCGGCCCCCGTCGTCACCGGTCCGGACATGCGCCGGGGCGGGACGGCCCGTCGGCTTCCGTGTCCACGACCCGGATCTGGCAACGCAGGTCCTTCTTCCCTCGGCTCGGGCCTTCCTCGGCTCGCGCTCGTGTCGGCTCGCGCGCGCCGCGCACGGCCCTCCTCCGCACACGTGCCCGGATATCCTCCCCGCGAGAAGCGGCCGGGATGCCTCGCCGCGGCGTCGTTCGAAAGATGGCGGGCGGGCCTCGACTACCCGCGCAGATACGCCAGTACGGCCAGTACCCGGCGGTGCGTGCCCTCGGCCGGAGGCAGCTCCAGCTTCGCCAGGATGTTGCCGATGTGCTTGCCGACGGCGGCCTCGGTGACGACCAGTTCCCGCGCGATCGCGCCGTTGGACCTGCCCTCGGCGACCAGGGCGAGAACCTCGCGCTCGCGGGGTGTCAGCGCCTCCAGCGGATCACGCCGCCGACGGAGCAACTGCCGTACGACCTCGGGGTCCACGACCGTCCCGCCCGCCGCGACCCGCTCCACCGCCTCCGCGAACTGCTCGACCTGCCCGACGCGGTCCTTGAGGAGGTACCCGACGCCGGTGCCGTCCCCGGTGTCGAGGAGTTCGGCGGCGTACGCGCGCTGGACGTACTGGCTGAGCACGAGCACCGGAAGGCGCGGGTCGGCGGTGCGCAGCGCGAGGGCCGCGCGCAGCCCCTCGTCCTGGAAACCGGGCGGCATCCGTACGTCGGTGACGACGAGGTCGGGGGCGTACGCCGACACGGCGTCCCGTAGGGCCTCCGCGTCTCCGACGGCCGCCACCACCTCGTGACCGAAGCGGTCCAGGAGCCCCACCAGCCCCTCCCGCAGCAGCACGCTGTCCTCGGCGAGCACGACTCTCAGCAAGGGATCTCCATACGCAGCACGGTGGGGCCGCCCGGTGGGCTGTCGACGGTCAGTGTTCCATCGAGGACCGCGAGCCGGTCGGCGAGTCCGGTGAGGCCGGAGCCGCCGCGGCCGGTGGCGTGACGGGTGCCGGGCTGCGGCGCGCCTCCCCGCCCGTCGTCCCGCACCTCGATCCACAGCCGCCGCCCCCGCCGGTCCCCCTCCCCGCATCCGGCGCTGATCCACGCCCGGTCCGCGCCGCTGTGCCTGCCCACGTTGGCCAGCGCCTCCCGTACCGCGAAGTACGCGGCGGACTCCACGGATTCGGAGAGCCGGGGCAGGGCGAGCTCCGCCTCCACGGGTACGGCGGACCGGTCGGCGGCATCCGCGATCGCCTCCGCGAGACCGTAGTCCGCGAGCACCTGGGGATGGATGCCGTGAATCAGCTCCCGCAGTTCGCCGAGGACCTGGTCGGCCTCCCGGTGGGCGGCCGCGAGCCGGCCGGCCAGCTCGGGCGGGGCGTCGAGGCGGACGAGCCCGAGCGTCATGCTCAGGGCGACCAGCCGCTGCTGGGCCCCGTCGTGCAGATCCCGTTCGATCCGCCGCCGCTCGGCCTCGAAGGCTGCGACCAGCCGGGCCCGGGACTCCGTCACCTCGGCGAGGCGCTGCTCCGCCTCGCGCGGGGCGAGCAGCAGCCGGGCGAGGGCGGCGCGGCCCCGGCCGTAGAGCGTGAGCGGCCACAGCAGGCCGAGGAGCAGCAGGAGTCCGCAGGCCGCGCACAGGAGCGCGGTTGCGTAGGAGTCGACCAGCCACAGTTTGGCGATCCGGGTCTCGCCGCCGAGAAGCGCGAGCCGGATCGGTGCTCCGATCATGGCGCCGGGGATGCCGAGGGCCACGGCCAGGACCACCAGGTCCAGCGGCCACAGCACGAACGCGAGCAGCACGGCGTACGCCAGTTCCCGCCAGGTCGCCTGCTCGGCGAACCGGAGTCCGGCCCAGGCCGCCAGTCCGGGCCGGTCCGGAGTGCGGTGCGGGTCTCCCGGGCTCCGGGAGGGCGTGGCGGCGTGGCCCGTCGCGGCCCGTGCGTCCACCTGTCGCAGCCGCCACCGTTCGACGACTCCCACGGGTATGCCGGTCAGCGCGAGCAGCCCGAGCAGGGGCAGCCCCACGAGGAGGGGGGTGAGTACCGCGCCGACGGCACCGAGGGCGAGCAGCCCCACCGACAGGGGGGCGCCGACCAGCACCCCGCCCACGAGATATCCCGCGTACGCCACCGGACGGATCATGCCGCCACCGTAGGCGCGCGCCGACACCACGGACCAGCCGGCCAGGGGGTGTCCGCGGGGTGGGGCAGGCCCTACCCCGCGCCGCCCTGTCCTGCTCGCCCGCTCGTCCGGCGCCTACCGCGCCAGCAACTCCTCCCGCCCGTGCGCCCGGTACTGGGCCACCAGTCCGTCCACGTCCGCCGCCGGCAGTGTCCGGTACGCCGGCTCCCCCGGGGGCCGCCACCACACCGGGTCCGGACAGCGGAAGCCCTCGCGTCTGAGGCCCACCCGGTGGATCTTGTTGGTGGCCGTGACGGGCATCCGCTCCACGATCCGCACGAACCGGGGTGCCATCTTCGTGCCCAGGTCGGGCTGGGCACGCAGGAACTCCGTGAAGGACAGCGGGTCGAAGCGGGCACCCTCCTTCAGGGCCAGGGTCGCCATCACCTGGTCGCCCGCCACCGGGTCCGGCACGGCGTACACCGCGACGGCGGCGGCGTCCTCGTACCTGGCGAGGATGTTCTCGATCATCGCGGCGGCGAGGTTCTCGCTGTCGACGCGGAGCCGGTCGTCGGTGCGTCCGGCGAAGTAGAGGAAGCCGTCGTCGTCGCGGTAGAAGAGGTCGCCGGTCCAGTACCAGTCCTCCTCCGCCCCGGTGTCACCGTGCCGCGGGGACTCCCCCCGGCGGCGGGCCGCGTCGGCGTCGGGATTGCGCCAGTACCCCTCGAAGGGGCTGGCCCCGCGGTTCACCAACTCCCCTATCGCGTCGGCGCCGTTGAGCAGCCGTCCGTCCTCGGCGAAGACGGCGGGCGGGCACTCGCTCCGGGTCCCCGGGTCGATCACGGCGAGGTCGTCGGAGGGCGCCGCCCGTCCGATCGCCCCGGCCGGGGTTCCGGGCGTGCGCTGAATGGCGGCTCCGCCCTCCGAGGAGCCGTACCCCTCGATCAGCCGCGCCCCGAAGCGCTTCTCGAAGGCGGCCGCGTCGACCGCTCCGGCCTCCGTGCCGAATCCCGTGCGCAGGGGGTTGTCGCGGTCGTCGGGACGGGCGGGCGTGGCCAGCAGATACTGCACGGCACGGCCGACGTAGGTGAAGTACGTGGCTCCGCAGGCCCGTACGTCGGGCAGGAACCCGGAGGCCGAGAAGCGGCGGCGCAGCGCGATCCTCGCGCCGGCCGCCAGCGCGGGGGCCCAGTCGGCGATCACCGCGTTGCCGTGGAACATCGGCATGCAGATGTAGTGGGTGTCGTCCGCGCGCACGCCGAAGTGGTCGACGAGCGAGAGTCCGGCCGCGGCGATCCTGCCCTGGGTGCAGATCGCGGCCTTGGGCGCGCCGGTCGAGCCGGAGGTGAAGAGCAGCAGGAAGCGGCTGTCCGGGCCGGCCGTCCCGCCGACGTCCGGCTTCGCGCCCCGGTAGGGCTTCAGGAGGTCGGCGTAGGCGTCCGTGTCGGTCACCAGGACGCGTACGCCGGGGAGTTCGAGTCCGTCGAGGAGGGGCAGGTGGGCCCGCTCGGTGACCAGGACACGGCACTCGGTGTGCCGGATGTCGCGGGCCAGTTCGGGGCCGCGCCGGGTCGGGTTGATCCCGGCGACGGCGGCACCGGCGAGGGCGGCGGCGCTCAGCCACAGGGGGTATTCGGGGGTGTTGTCGAGCAGCACCCCCACATGCGGTTCGGCGCCGAGGGGCAGCAGCTCGGCGAGCAGCGCCGCCCGTGCCGCCGCGCCCGCCGCCACTTGGTGGTGGCTGATGTCCCGGCCCTCGAACCACAGCCCCGGCCGGTGGTCGCCCCACCGCTCCCGTACGAGCTCCCCGACGGTGCGCCTGCTGGAATCCATGGCAGCGTACGGTAATTGACGTGCCGTCAGATGTAGAGAGGCGTACGCGCCCGACTCAGGCGCGTACGCGCCCTCAGATCCCGCCGAAGAACGCCTCACCGCTCGCGGACATCTCATGGAAAGTGATCATGAAGCCGATACAGAAGGCGACGATCACACCGCAGAACGCCACGATGACGACGGTGCCCACGGCCGCCCTGACCGGGCTCGGCGCGTGCGCCGTGGCCTTCTCGGGGTTCTGGGCGGCGTAGTGCACGGTGACGATGTCGCCCTCGACAACCGTCGGGCGTCCGTTGCTCTCCTCGAAGCGTATGGCACGGCCGTCGCGCGTCGTGAACTCGTAGACGTGGTGCAGGGTCGTGGTGACGGAGGTGTCGTGGCCGCCCCCGCTGACCGTCGTGTACGAGCGCAGACAGCGCGCCTCCGCGGTCAGTCCACTGCTCCAGGCGCTGCGCACCTCCAGCGAGCGGCGGACCACCTTGGCCGCCATGAAAAGCACCAAGGCCATGATCAGGCTGGGCACGGCATAGAAGAACACACTCATGACAATTCCCCCGGTGGTCGGATACGGCTCCCCGCACGCCGACCTGGTCGAGTCGGCGTGCGGGGACCATACCCGCACCGAAGGCGTCCGCGCCTCAAGGAAGGCTCAGAACCGGGGCCTTGGGCGTGCGGGCCTCAGAACGTGACGTCCGCGCAGGAGTAGAACGCGTTCGTCGTGTCCGCGACCGTCCACACCCCGAGGATGATGTGGTGTCCGCTCCGGCCGCTCGGCAGGGTGCCGGTGTGCGAGAGCGTGGACGGCGGGCGCTGTCCGTTGTAGGGGACCGTCAGGAACGGGGTGGTCTCCAGGTCCGCGCGGGTCAGCGCGTGGTTCTGGTTCCAGCCGGTCTTGGTGATGAAGTACTTGAAGTCGGTCGTCGCGTGCATCGCGGTGAACTGCCAGCGGAAGCTGTAGCTCTGCCCCGCGGTGACCTTGGTCGTCGGCCAGGCGGTACCCGCGGGGGTCCTGGGCTGGTCGAGCTGGCTGAAGTTGGTGTGGTTCGCCGAGCAGATCCGGCCGTCGGCCGGGCCCGCCGCCGGGAAGCCCTTGAGGCCCTCGACGCTCTGCGGCTCCCATTGGATGTCACCGCAGTTGGCGACGCTTCCGCCGCCGGCACACATCTTCTGCCGGCTGAGGGGCTGGTCGGTGTAGCCGTGGGCGCTGGCTCCGCCGGTGGAGAGCACGAAGGTGCCCGCCGTGGCGAGGCCGAGCGCCGCCGCGTACATCTTTGCTTTTCTGCTGGTGGGGGACTGGTTCGTCCGAATGCGCATGCTGGCGCTCCTGGAGGACGTGGGGGATGTTCCCGTGAGCTGTGCGCGCGTCGTTCAGGTCTAGACCAAGTCCCAGATTATTGCGGGTAGTTGAACATGTCCATACCAATAGCGAACCTGTCCGTCCCGCCGGTGGCCCTACGAGGACACCTCCCCGCGTCCCGTGCAGAACGCCACCGTCAGGTCCTTCACCAGCGCCTTGCGCTCGTAGTCGTCCAGTTCCACCAGCCCCCGCAGGGTCAGCCGGGTCACCGTGTCCTCCACCGAGTCGACGACCGAGCCGAGCACGCTGTCGCGGTGCTGGGCGTCCAGGGCCGCGATCCGGCGGCGCTGCATCACCGCGGCGATCTCGGGCGCGTACTCGATCCGGGTCGGCTGCGCGGAGAACACCTCCAGACCGACCGGGGCCGTGTCCGCGGACACCATCCGGGTCAGCGCCTCACCGACCGCGTCCGTGTTGCGCAGGGTCAGGTCCTTGACCACGGAGGGCGGCAGTTCGGCCGGGAGCTGCGAGAGCACCCGCGAGAGGGCGGCCTCCACGCACTCGCGCAGATACCCCTGATGGTCGTCGACCGCGAGGGTGGCGCGCGCGGTGTCCTTGACGCGCCACACGACGAGCACCACCACCCGCAGCGCGACCCCGTTCGCGTCGACCACGGACATCGGCTCGCTGCGCCAGTGCCGCAGCCGTACGTCGACCCGGCGGCGCAGCACCAGCGGGTTGACCCACATCAGACCGGTGCGCCGGACCGTGCCGCGATAGCGCCCGAACAGACCGAGCACCCAGGCCCGCCCGGTCCGGCCGCGGGCGAGACCGCCGAGGCCGAACAGGCCGAGGGCGCCCGCCCCGGCGTACGCCGCCCACTGCGCTGGCCCGAGTCCGGCACCCGCGGACCCGGGCAGGTCGAGCGCCTCCAGCACAGGAGGCGGCAGCACGCCCGCCCACCACGCGGTGAGGGCGCATCCGGCCACACCACAGGCCCCGGCCAGCACACCCGCCGCTCCGGGCAGCACCCGTGCGGGCCGTTCCACCAGCTCGGGGTCCACCTCCGGCACCGGGCGCGGGGGTCTGCCGGTGGCGGGCCGCCGGACCCTCGGCTGCTCGCCGGTGCCGCGCCGGCGGCCCACGACGGCGGGCGCGAGCGGCACGGACACCGGCTCGGGGTCGTCGCGGAAGAGCAGGTGGACAGGGATCTCGGTGGTCGCCTCGTTCTGGATGAGCCGGGCGGACCGCGGACCGCCGCCGCCCTCGGCCGCCGTGTCGGACCGGGGCTCCGCCGAGGGCGTCCCCTCGGACTCCGGGGTGTTGGACGTCGTCGTACTCATAGCTGCCTCCATGCCTCCGCGCCTGGAAGTGTGTTCACGAGCCGTGCGGGACCGCCGGTTCAGGAGAAGAGCCGCCGCCAGGTCTCCGGTCCCGGATAGCCGTCCGCCGCCCCGCCGCGCCAGCCCTGGGCCCGCTGGAACGCCTCGACGTTGCGCCGGTCCGCCTCGCCCCAGCGCGGCCCTGGACCGGTCGTGTAATGCGTGCCGAACCCCTTCTTGACCAGCTGTTTCCCGAGCTGGGTGATCTGCGCGTCGTTCGCTCCGGGCCGGAACATCGCGCGCCCCGGATAGGCGGGCGCGGTGGGCGAGGTGCCCGGCGCCGGGGACCCGGGGCTCCCCGTCGCTCCGGGGATGTTCCTGCCCTTCTTGCCGACCAGGTAGGACCAGGTCGTCGGCCCCGGCAGCCCGTCCGCGGCCGCTCCCGTCCAGCCCTGCGCCCGCTGGAACGCCTGGGTGGCCCGCTGATCCGCGCTCGACCAGCGCGGCCCCGGTCCCGTGGCGTAGAAGCGGCCCGCGCCGCGGTCCACCAGGAGCCGGCCGAGCTGGGTGACGTACGCGTTGTTCGCGCCGGGCCCGAAGTACGCGGCCCCCGGATAGCGGGTCGTCGTGCTCGGCGCCGGACCGCCCGCGCCGGTGCTCAGCCCCTTGTAGCGGTAGGGCACGTAGTGGTCCGAGTTCGTCCAGTAGGCGTACGGGGTGGACTGCTTCCTGGCCTGCGGCGGGGTCTGCTCGTAGGCGACGTAGTAGGTGTGCGTGTAGTCCGTCCAGCCGCCGAAGACGACGACGTGCGAGCCCTTCTCCGGGTTGGCGGGATTGTGGAAGAGCAGCATGTCGCCCGGCTGGAGCTGGTCGCGGGTGATCCGCACCCCGAAGGTGTCGAGGCTGCCCGTCCATTCGTTGCCCGGCAGGCTCCAGGCCATCGAGACGAAGCCGGAGCAGTCCTGGCGGTACCCGTCCCGCCAGTACGCGCTCATGCTGTACGGCACCCGCGCGTCGATCCAGGCCTTGGCCCGGTTGATGATCTCGGCCCGGGTGGTGGCGGGCAGCTTGACCGTCTGCCCCGGCTGCGCGGGCATCCCCCCGGGGCCGTGCAGCGGTTCCTTGTTGCCCTGGGGGCTGTCGGGCTCGTCCGCCGCGGGCAGTCCGGGCCGGACGGGGCCGTGCACGGCCGCCACGGCGGGCAC
>NZ_JBHWVI010000139.1:0-23507 GCF_042737005.1 Streptomyces sp. NPDC060027 | reverse complement strand
CGCCCCGTGCGTCGGCTAGGACGGAAGCCACGCCCGCCAGGTCGACGCGTGGCGGTCGACCCACTTCTTCGCCGCCTCCTGAGCCGTCAGCCTCTCGTTGGCGATCATCAAGGAGACCTCGTTCTGGTCCTCGGTGGTCCACTTGAAGTTCTTCAGGAAGGCGGCCGCCTTGCCGCCGGTCTTCGCAAAGTCGGCGTTGAGGTACTTCTGCAGCGGGGTGTGCGGGTAGGCGCAGGCGACCTTCGCCGCGTCGGCGTCGCAGCCCTCCTTGTAGGCGGGCAGCTTCACCTCGGTCATGGGGACCTTCTCGAAGAGCCACTGCGGGGAGTACCAGTACGTGAGGAAGGGCTTCTTCTCCTTCGCGAACTGCTTCATCTGCGTGATCTGCGCGGCTTCCGAACCGGCGAACACCACCTGGTAGTTCAGCTTCAGGTTGTCCACCAGCGCCTTGTCGTTGGTGACGTACGACGGGGAGCCGTCGAGGAGCTGGCCCTTGCCGCCGCTCTCGGGCGTGCGCAGCCGGTCGGCGTACTTGTTCAGGTTCTTCCAGTTGGTGACGTCGGGGTGCTGCTCGGCGAAGTACGTCGGGACGTACCAGCCGATGTGCCCGGTCACTCCCAGGTCGCCGCCGGGCGCGATCGTCTTCTTGTCGTCGACGTAGCGCTTCTCCTGGTCGGGGTGGCCCCAGTCCTCCAGGATCGCGTCGACGCGGCCCTGGCTGAGCGCGTCCCAGGCGGGCACCTCGTCGACCTGGACGGTGTCGACGCGGTAGCCCAGCTCGTGTTCGAGCAGGTACTGCGCCACGCCCACGTTGGCCTGGGCGCCGACCCAGGACTGCACGGACAGGGTCACGGTCCTCGCGCCCTGGGCGTTCGCGAAGGGCGAGGCCTGCTTGGTCATGTCGGCGGCGCCGCAGCCGGTGAGCAGCAGCAGGGCGGACGCGCCGGCCACCGCGGATGTCGTACGAAGTCGCATGTCACGCTCCCTTCTTCGCGCGGCGTTCGGTCGGCTGGGTCACCCGGTCGAGCATCAGGCCGAGGCAGACGATCGCGGCGCCCGCCACCAGACCGGTGGCCAGGTCGCCCTGGGCGAGGCCGAACACGACGTCGTAGCCGAGCGCGCCACCGCCGACCAGGCCGCCGATGATGACGACGGCGAGGACCAGCACGACACCCTGGTTGACGGCGAGTTGCAGTGCCGGGCGGGCCAGCGGCAGCTGGACCTGGCGCAGTTGCTGCGCGGGGGTCGCGCCGAGCGAGCGGGCGGCTTCCATGGCGGCCGGGTCGACGGCGCGCAGGCCCTGGGTGGTGATGCGGACGACGGCAGGCAGCGCGTACACCACGGCGGCGGCGACGGCGGGTGCGCGGCCGACGCCGAACAGCGCGACCACCGGGATGAGATACACGAACTGCGGCATGGTCTGGAAGACGTCGAGGACGGGCCGGAGCAGCCGCTCGAAGCGTTCGCTGCGGGCGGCCGCGATGCCGACGGCGAAGCCGATCACGAGGGTCACGGCGACGGCCGCGAGGACCTGCGACAGCGTGTCGAGGGACGGCTTCCACACGCCCAGCACACCGATCGCGGCCATCGCGAGGACGGCGGTGAGCGCGGTGCGCCAGGTGCCGATCAGCCAGGCCAGGGCGGCGACGATCAGCAGTACCGACCACCAGGGCAGCCACTGCAGGCCGTCCCGGACGGGGTCGAGGACCCAGGTGGTGAAGTGACCCGCCCAGTCGGCGGTGCCACCGATGTAGGGGACGCCCGAGTACAGGTGATCGGTCATCCAGTCGACGGCGTCGTTCACCGGCGCGGCGATGCTGACGACCCACGCGTCGGGCCAGTCCAGCCGGCCGACGAGACGTGCGGCGACCGCGACAGCCACCGCGGCGACCGCCCCGTACAGCCAGGGGGTGCTCGTACGGGCCTCGCCGAGGCGTTCGCCCGCCGCGCCCGTGACGCGGTCGAGGACGACGGCGAGGAGCACGATCGGGATGCCCGCGGAGAGGGCGGCGCCCACGTCGACGGAGGCGAGGGCCTGGTAGACGCGGTCGCCGAGACCGCCGGCGCCGATCACGGAGGCGATGACGGCCATGGACAGCGCCATCATGATCGTCTGGTTGAGGCCGAGGAGGAGTTCCTTGCGGGCCAGCGGGAGCCGGGCGGTGAGCAGGCGCTGGCGGGCCGTGGCGCCGAGGGAGGTGACCGCCTCCATCACGCCTTCGTCCGCGTCGCGCAGACCGAGCGCGGTGAGGCGGGCCATCGGCGGGGCGGCGTAGACGACGGTGGCGAGCACGGCCGCGGGGACGCCGATGCCGAAGACCAGCACGACCGGTAGCAGGTACGCGAAGGCCGGGAGCACCTGCATGGTGTCGAGGACGGGGCGCAACGCGCGGTGGGTGCGGTCGGAGAGCCCGGCGGCGAGGCCGAGCAGGGCGCCCAGCACGACGGAGGCGAGAACGGCGACCACCATGACCGCGAGGGTCTGCATGGTGGGCACCCACATGCCGAGCAGTCCGCAGGCGAGGAACGCGGCGCCGGTGCCGAGGGCGAGACGCACGCCTGCCGCGCGCCAGGCCACGAGCGCGGCCACGGCGGTCACTCCGGCCCAGCCCGCCGCGAGCAGCAGCAGATAGACGCCGCGCACGGAGAGGACGACGGCGTTGCTGACGTAGCCGAAGAAGTACAGGAACAGGGGGTGGCTGTCGCGGTTGTCGATGATCCAGTCGCTGGCGTTGCCGAGCGGTTCGGTCAGGTCGACGGTGAGGGCGTGCGGCCAACTGCCGCCGCCCCAGCGGGCATTAGCGAACGGCACGAGCACCGCGGCGACGACGGCGAGCAGCAGGAGCTTGCCGACGGCGGGATGCCGGAGGCGGGCGGGCAGGACGGTGCGGGGAACGGATGCGATGACTGCGGCCATCACACCGCCTCCTTCCGCGGATCCGCCCCGGCGCGTGGGTCCGCGCCGGTCAGTGGGTCCGCGCCGGTCCGTGCGTCCTGACCGGTCGGTGTGTCCTGGCCGGTGCGTGTGTCCTGGCCCGTCCGTGCGTCCGCGCCGGTGCGTGCGTCCTGGTCGGCGGTCAGGTCCGATCCGGCGACGACGGCGAGCAGCCGCTCGTGGTCGACGACGCCGAGGCAGCGGCCGTCCTGGACCACACAGGCGGCCCGCCCGCTGCCGGAGACGGTCTTGATGGCGTCGGCGACCACGGTGCCGGGGGCGAGCGCGCCGGGGTGGCCCGGTCCGCCGCAGTCCCCGGCCCGCATGGCCGTGCGCACGGTCATGACCTGCTCGCGGGGCACGTCGCGGACGAACTCGCGGACGTAGTCGTCGGCCGGGGAGCCGACGATCTCCTCGGGGGTGCCGAGCTGGACGATCCGGCCGTCGCGCATCAGGGCGATGCGGTCGCCGAGGCGCAGTGCCTCGGTCAGGTCGTGGGTGATGAAGACCATCGTGCGGCCCTCCTCGCGGTGCAGCCGCACGACCTCCTCCTGCATGTCGCGCCGGATCATCGGGTCGAGCGCGCTGAACGGCTCGTCGAAGAGCAGGACCTCGGGGTCGACGGCGAGCGCGCGGGCCAGCCCGACCCGCTGCTGCTGACCGCCGGACAGCTGTCCGGGCCTGCGCTGCTCCATGCCCTCCAGGCCGACCTTGGCGACGACCTCGGCGGCCTTCGCCCGGCGTTCCTCCCGCGCGACGCCTTGGATCTCCAGGCCGTAGGCGACGTTGTCGAGCACCGAGCGGTGCGGCAGCAGACCGAAGTGCTGGAAGACCATGGCGGCGCGGTGGCGGCGCAGTTCGCGCAGCCGGACCTTGTCCATCGCGATGACGTCCTCGCCGTCGATCGCGAGGCGGCCCGAGGTGGGCTCGATCAGCCGGGTGAGACAGCGCACCAGCGTTGACTTGCCGGAGCCGGACAGGCCCATGACGACGAAGACCTCGCCCTTGCGCACGTCGAAGCTGACGTCGCGGACGGCGGCGGTGCAGCCGGTGGCGGCGCGGAGTTCGGCGGCGTCGAGCGCGGCGAGTTCCGGGTCGCCGGGGACCCGGTCGGCCTTCGGGCCGAAGACCTTCCACAGGTTGCGCACGGAGAAGACAGGCTCGGTCTCCATGCCGGACCCGGTCTCCATGCCGGACTCGGTTCTGTCGCCGGACTCATTTCCCTTGCCGGGCACGGCGGTTGCCGAACCGGCAGCCGCACGGGCACCGGTCACCGTGCCGTCGACCTTGGCGGACGTCGCGCCGTCGGCCGTGGCGGACGTGTCGTTCCCGTTGGGGGTCGTACTCATCGCGCACCACCCCCGATCAGATCAGCGGCCTTTTCGCCAACCATGAGCACCGCGATCATCGGGTTCACGGCGGGCATGGTCGGGAAGACGGAGGCGTCGGCTATCCGGATGCCGTCGAGGCCGCGGACGCGCAGTTCGGGGTCCACCACCGCGAGTTCGTCCGAGAGCTCGCCCATCCGGCAGGTGCCCGCCGGGTGGTACACGGTGTGCGCGACCTGCCGTGCGTACGCGCTGAGTTCCTCGTCGTCCGTGATGCCGGGGCCGGGGCACACCTCGCGCTTGAGCCAGCCGGCGAGCGGCTCGGCCTGGGCTATCTCGCGGGCGATCTTGATGCCGTCGACGAGGGTACGGCCGTCGTAGTCGTCCTCGTCCGTGAAGTACCGGAAGTCGAGGGCGGGTTTGACGACCGGGTCGGCGCTGGTCAGGTAGAGACGGCCGCGGCTGCGGGGCTTGGGGATGTTGGGCGTCATCGAGACGCCGTGCGCGGGGCGTTCGTAGCCGAGGCGCTCCGGGTTGTCCGTGAAGGGGATCTGGTAGAAGTGGAACATCAGGTCGGGGCCCTGGTGTTCGGGGTCGCGGCGGACGAACAGACCCGCGTCGGAGTCCATCGCGGAGTTCTCCGGGATCGGCCCGTGCGTCTCCCAGACGATCACCGACTCGGGGTGGTCGAGCAGGTTCTCGCCGACGCCCGGCAGATCGTGCACGACGGGGATGTCCAGCTCCTCCAGGTCACCGGCGGGTCCGATGCCGGAGTGCAGCAGCAGGCGCGGCGAGTCGACGGCGCCCGCGCAGAGCAGGACCTCGTTCTTCGCGCTCACGAGGACCTCGTCGCCGTCCTCCGTGCGGACGTGCACGCCCGTGACCCGGGTGCCGTCGAGTTCCAGCTTGTACGCCCAGGTCTCCAGCAGGAGCGTCAGGTTGGGGCGCTCGTCCATCACCGGGTGCAGGTACGCCACCGAGGCGCTCGACCGCTTGTTGTTCTCCGGGTGGTACGCGAGGTCGAAGAAGCCGACGCCCTCGGTGAACGGCTGCCGGTTGAAGCCCTCGACGCGCGGCACGTCGAGCGCGGACCGCGCGGCGTCCACGAAGTCGCGGGCGATGGCGTTCCGGTCCTTCTCGTCGACCGGGACGATGTTGTTGAGGAGCCGCGCGTAGTACGTCTCCATCGGCACCGCGCCCCAGCCCTTGGCACCGGCCGCCTCCCACTCGTCCCAGTCGGACGGCAGCGGCTTGAACGCGATCAGCGTGTTGTGCGACGAGCAGCCGCCGAGCACCCGGGCGCGGCTGTGCCGGATGTGCGAGTTGCCGCGTGGCTGCTCGGTGGTCGGGTAGTCGTAGTCGAGTTCCCCGCCGAGCAGGCCCATCCAGCGGCGCAGGGTGAGGACGTCGTCGCGGCCGACGTCGCTGGGCCCGCCCTCGATGACGGCGACGGTGACGTCGGGGTTCTCGGTGAGGCGGGACGCGATCACGGAGCCCGCCGTGCCGCCGCCGATGACGACGTAGTCGTACGTGTTCTCGTGCTGGGACATGAAGTGGTACTCCAAGGTGCCTTGTGCGATGGGGGGTTGGAGGAAGGGGGCGAAGTGCGGACGGGGACGGGGAGGAGGTCGGGGTACGGTCCGCGCCGGGCGGCGGGTCGGGTCGTCACCCCCTGCGGGGCGGCCGACCGGCGCCCGGTGCACGGCCGTTGACCCGCGGGCCGACGGGCGGGACCGGTCGGCCGGTCTCAGCCGGCGAACCAGCGCACGGGCTTCGGCGCGAGGTTCTGGTAGACGTGCTTGGTCTCGCGGTACTCGGCGAGCCCGGCCGGGCCGAGTTCACGTCCGACGCCGCTCCTGCCGAAGCCGCCCCACTCCGCCTGCGGGAGGTAGGGGTGGAAGTCGTTGATCCAGACGGTGCCGTGGCGCAGCCGGCCCGCGACGCGGCGGGCGCGGCCGGCGTCGGCGGTCCAGACGGCGCCCGCGAGGCCGTACTCGGTGTCGTTGGCGAGGGCGACGGCCTCGTCCTCGGTGGAGAAGGTTTCCACGGTCAGAACGGGTCCGAAGACCTCCTCGCGGACGACACGCATGCCGCGGTGGCACTGGTCGAGGACGGTCGGCTCGTAGAAGTACCCGGTGGCGGGGCGGACACCGGAGGGCTCGGGCCGCTTGCCGCCGGCGCGCAGCACCGCACCCTCGGCCAGCGCGGAGGCGACGTACGCCTCGGTCTTCGCTCGCTGCTGCTCGGAGACGAGCGGGCCGCACTCGACGCCGTCCTCGGTGCCGCGGCCGAGCCGGACGGCGCCTGCCCTGCGGGCGAGTTCGGCGACGAAGCGCTCGCGCACGGACTCCTCGACGATGAGCCGTGAACCGGCCGAGCAGACCTGGCCGCTGTGGATGAAGGCGGCGTTGAGGGCCTGGTCGACGGCGGTGTCGAAGCCTTCCTCGGTGGCGCAGGCATCGGCGAAGACGACGTTGGGGTTCTTGCCGCCGAGTTCGAGCGCGACCTTCTTGACCGTGTCGGCGGCGGCGCGCGCCACCTTCGTACCGCTGGTGAGTCCGCCGGTGAAGGACACGAGGTCGACATCGGGGTGTTCGGCGAGGCGGGCGCCGACGGTGTGGCCGGGGCCCGTGACGAGGCCCGCGACACCGGCGGGCAGCCCGGCCTCGGCCAGCAGACCGAGCAGCGCGACGGTGGTCAGCGGGGTGATCTCGCTCGGCTTGACCACGAAGGTGTTGCCCGCGGCGAGCGCCGGAGCGATCTTCCAACTGGCCTGGAGGAGGGGGTAGTTCCAGGGCGTGATCAGCGCGCAGACGCCGACGGGCTCGTGCACGACGACGCTGTGGATGTCGGACGATCCGGCGTCCACCACGCGGCCGCCGCCCTCGCCCACGACGAGGTCGGCGAAGTAGCGGAAGGCGTCGGCGACACAGTCGATGTCGACGCGCCCCTCTTCCAGGGTCTTGCCCGCGTCCCGGCTCTCCAGCAGGCCGAGTTCCTCGCGGTCGCGGACGAGGAGGTCGGCGACGCGGCGCAGCAGGGCGGCGCGGTCGGCGACGGGGGTGTGCGGCCAGGGGCCCTCGTCGAAGGCGCGGCGGGCGGCCGCGACCGCGAGGTCCGTGTCCTTCTCGTCACCCTCCGCGACCACGGCGAACGGCTCGGCATCGGCGGGGTCGAGGATCTCGCGCGTCGCGCCGGAGAGCGCCGCGCGCCACTCGCCGCCCACGTGGATGGTCTGTTCTGCCTGGTGTCCAGCCATGATCGGTGTTGCCTTCCGTTCCTGTTCGATGCCCCTGTGTCACGCGTGTGTCACTCCCGGGAGCCGTGAGCACCTGCCCTCCCGACCCCGGATGCATGCACAATCCGTCACCAAAAGTGCGCCGGGTCACTGACAAATCCCCCATAACACGACCAGGCCGGTCGATGGACACCGATGGACAGCCACGTTTCCTTTGACTAAAGTCAAAGGAATATGAAGCCAGTGTCAGCGAACCAGGTGACGGCGTTGCGGCGGTTCAACCGCTACTTCACCCGGCGCATCGGCGTTCTCGACGACCACTACCTCGGCCAGGACCGCCCTCTGGGCGAGGCCCGGCTGCTGTTCGAGATCGGTGGCGCGGGAGCCTCCCTGCGGGAACTCCGGGCCCGACTCGGCCTGGACGCCGGGTATTTGAGCCGGATGGTGCGGGCCCTGGAGAAGCAGGGCCTCGTCCGGGTCAGCGTTCATCCCGGCGACAGCAGACTGCGCCTGGCGGAGCTCACGGCCGCCGGGCAGGTCGAGGTCAAGGAGCAGAACCGACTGGCCAACGGGCTCGCCGAGGGCCTGCTCGGCGGCCTCGCCGCTCCTCAGCGCGCGGAACTGACCGCGGCCCTCGACACGGCCCACCGCCTGCTCCGGCTCGCCGCCATCACCGTCGAGACCGTCGACGGCGCCTCCCCCGACGCCCGCGCCTGTCTCGCCGCGTACGCGGCCGACATCGACGAACGGTTCCCCGAGGGCTTCGACCCCGGCGACCTCGTCCGGCCCGACGAGGTGTCGGGCGACGCGGGCGTCTTCCTCGTCGCCTACGAGGAGGACCGCCCCGTGGGCTGCGGCGCCCTGCGCCGGCTCACTCCCCGAGCGGGCGAGATCCGCCATGTCTGGGTGCACCCCGGCGCCCGCCGGCTCGGCCTCGGACGCCGCATCCTCGACGGCCTCGAACAACGGGCCGCCGAGCGGGACTTCACGGTCGTACGGCTGGACACGCACGCCGTGCTCACCGAGGCGCGGGCGATGTACCGGGCGTGCGGATACATGGAGATCCCGCGGTACGACGACAACGTTTACGCGGCGCACTGGTTCGAGAAGCGGCTGCCCCGCGCCGGGGCGAGGAAGCCGCCCGGACGCTAGGTGCCGCTCGTGCAGTCGAACCCGGTCGGACAGAAGGAGTTCACGGCCGTCGTGAGCTGCTCGGTCAGGTCCGTGCCCGTCGGACCGCTCGCGACGACGGCGTACGGAGTGCCGTCGGCGGCCTGGAAGCGGTGGTCGACGGTCTGGGTGGCTCCGAACTGCTTGCTGTCGTAGCGGTAGCTGAACTCCGTCCAGTCGGCGCCGGTCCGCCGGTCGAGGTACTGGTACCCCTTGAACCCCTCCGCGATCTCCTGCGCCTGTGCCGAGGAGTCCGTCACGGAGATCTCCTTGACCTCGAACACCATGAGCCGACGGTCGCCGCCGGGGGCCGTGTAGGTGACGACGGGCGCCAGCTTGCCCTGCGTCTCGTCACGCGCCCAGCCGTCCGGCACGTCCACGGTGTAGCCGAGCGGATCGACCGCCCGGCTGTACCCGGGCGACGGCTCCGGGGCGGTGGTCTCGGCCGGGTCGGCGTAGGCGCCCTCGCTGCCGGAGGTGTTCAGGGTGTCCGGAGTCGCCCCGGGCTGCGACGCGGTGACGGTCACCGCGGGACCGGTCGGGCCCGCGTCCGGATGCCCCGCCGGGTCGTCCCTGGTCAGCGCCCACAGCCCGCCGCCCACACCACCCGCCAGAACGGCCACGGCCACGATCACCAGGAGCAGCCGCCGCGAGTCACCGGCCCGCTGCGGCCCGCCGCTCCCGGGCATCGCGCCGCCCCCGGGCCACGGCTGGGACTGCGGGGGTGACTGCGGGTGCGACCAGGACTGGGACTGCTGCTGCTGCCATGGATGCTGGGGCGGCTGCTGCGGCATCGGCTGCGGCGGTACGGGGGCCGCGGGCGGATACTGATCGGGCCGCGGCGAACCCGCCTGAGTGGCCGCCGCCCACCACTGCTGCTCCCCGCCCGGCGGCGCCCCGCCGGCATCGGCGCCGTCCTGGACGCCGCCGCCCTCGGACCGCCCCGTACCGTCGTCCACCCATTGCCGACGGTCCGCGTCCCATCTCTGCGCCATTCCGTCACCCCCCGCTCCCCGTCGGCCGCACCCGGCGGCACCGATCTCGACGCTCTCGTCGCCGAACCTCTGCCGCGCCCTTGCCCCCGGCGGACCGTACGTAACGACGATAGTGAGGATTCCGCCTGCCGCACCCCTCTTTATGAGGACAAAGCACACACGTTCGATACGTACTTTCCGTACGCCTCACCGACCCCGCCGGACCCGGAACACAGCGATGCCCGGGTGGTGATCACCACCCGGGCATCGCGCGTACCGCGACGGACCCGGCTCACCCGAGCCGAACCCGTCAGATCCGATCGGATCAGATCAGGCCGAGACCGCGAACCGCCTCGCGCTCCTCCTCGAGCTCCTTCACGGAGGCATCGATGCGGGTGCGGGAGAACTCGTTGATGTCCAGGCCCTGGACGATCTCGTACCGGCCGTCCTTCGTGGTGACGGGGAAGGAGGAGATGAGACCCTCCGGCACGCCGTACGAACCGTCGGACGGGATACCCATGGAGGTCCAGTCGCCGTCCGCCGTGCCGTTGACCCACGTGTACACGTGGTCGATGGCGGCGTTGGCGGCCGAGGCGGCCGAGGACGCGCCACGGGCCTCGATGATCGCCGCACCGCGCTTGGCGACGGTCGGGATGAACTCCTCGGCCAGCCACTTCTCGTCGCTGACGACCTCGGCGGCGTTCTTGCCGGCGACCGAGGCGTGGAAGATGTCGGGGTACTGGGTGGCGGAGTGGTTGCCCCAGATGGTCAGACGCTTGATGTCGGCGACCGTGGTGCCCGTCTTCTTCGCGAGCTGGGTCAGCGCGCGGTTGTGGTCCAGACGGGTCATCGCGGTGAAGCGCTCGGCGGGTACGTCCGGGGCGGCGGCCTGGGCGATCAGCGCGTTGGTGTTCGCCGGGTTGCCGACGACCAGGATCTTGACGTCGTCCGCGGCGTTGTCGTTGATGGCCTTGCCCTGCGGCTTGAAGATGCCGCCGTTGGCCGAGAGCAGGTCGCCGCGCTCCATGCCCTTGGTACGGGGGCGGGCGCCGACGAGCAGACCGACGTTGGTGCCGTCGAAGGCGACGTTCGGGTCGTCAGTGATGTCGATGCCCTGAAGGAGCGGGAAGGCGCAGTCGTCGAGCTCCATGGCGGTGCCCTCGGCGGCCTTCAGCGCCGGCGTGATCTCCAGGAGGCGCAGCTTGACCGGCACGTCCGCGCCGAGCAACTGGCCGGAGGCGATGCGGAAGAGCAGGGCGTAACCGATCTGGCCGGCCGCGCCGGTGACGGTGACGTTCACGGGAGTGCGGGTCATGGCGTTCTCCGTATGACAGCTGGCGGTGGGGCGTCCCTGCCCCGGGTGCAGGATCGTCCCCTGCAACCACCGCAATGATCGATCAAAGGTTCCGATGATCGATCTCTCGGCGTCAAGAGAGATCCGCCGTCAGGCTATCGCGCATCCGGGACCCCGGACGTCCGGGTCCGTGTGGCCCACCCCACAGATCCCCCCGAGAAGGCGGCCGCCGGCCCCGGGAGAGGGTGGGCCCGGCGACCGCCAAAGGGGGTACCAGGGGCCTCGGGAAGGGATCTCCCCCCTCCCCGAACACACCGGATCCCGTGGGGGTACGGAGCCCCTGCCCCCTCCTCGCGAACCCAATCCCCCCATCCCGAGGATTTTTCCGCCCGGGCCGAACAACCTTCTTTCGCCCCCTCGGCCCCTACCCGACCCGTACCTGGGGCTCCGCCCCAGCCCCCGCTCCTCAAACGCCGGAGGGGCTGAATCTTGCACCCGCACCCGTCCACGCACGGGAGGGGCCGTGCCGGTACATCCCTGATGTCCGTCGCTTACGTCCTGATCGAGCAGCGGCTCCCTCGGAAGCCCACGTCTGATCCAGCGGCGACGGACGGGGATGTACCGGCACGGCCCCGACCCACAACGAACCCGAACCGCACCGGCACCGGTGTCCCGCTACTTCGTGCAGCCCTTCTGCCCGGACTTCAGCGTCGCGCAAGCCGTCGCATCCCCCGCGTCCTTCACCGCGACCATCGGCGTGTACGCGTCCGCGTCCGCGTCCACCAGACCCGTCTGCTTCGCCGCGGCCCCCGACGACACCTCGACCCGGTCGCCCGCCGCCGCCTGCGTGACGCGAGCCCAAGCCGCCCCGCAGGTCTTGCTGTACCGCACCTCCACCAGCGCCGTCCCCACCGTCACGCTGGTCGTGGTCTTGGCGAGTTCACCGCCGCAGCCCATGTTCTCGGGGTCCTTCCCGGTGCACGAGGCCCCACTGCACTTCACCCCGGGCGGCAGATCGGGCTGAACACTGGCGGACGCCGCGGGCGTCTTCGGCGTACCGCCCGCGTCCTCCTTGTCCCCGCCCTGCGTGAGGTAGACGGCGGCCGCGACCACGACCAACGCACCCACGACCCCGGCGAGGAACATCGTCAGCCGCCGCTTCCGCCGCGCGCCGTCCGCTCCCGAACCGGCACCGACGGGCCGCGCGTCCTGCGGCGGCCCTCCGGCCGCACGAGCGGGCCCCGCCGGCGCCACCGGCGCCCCCGGACCGAACTGCCCGCCTCGTTCGGACGGCGACCCGACAGCCCCCCAGCTGACGCCGGCACGCCCTGCCCCGCCGGCCGAGGAGCCGGAGGCCCCACCGGAACCGGACGACGACGGCCCGGACGACCCTCCGGACGAAGAAACCCCGGACGAAGAAACCCCGGACGACGACCCGCCGTACGACGGCTCACCCCCGTCCCGCCCGGACGGCTGGACCGGCACCGAAGGCACCGACGGCGGAACCGTCGGCGCGCCGACCCCGGGCGCGGCGGTCACGCTGCCGCTCCTGCGGGCCGACTGCTGCGGCCCGCCGCTCCCCTTCACCGAAGACGAAGACGGCCCGAACTCCCCGAGCGCGGCGCGCGCCTGGGATATCCGTATCGCCTCCATCGTCATGTCGTGGCGCATCTCCGAACGGCTCCAGGCGCGCTCGGCCAGCTCCCACATGGTCGTCAGATGCACGGGACTGGTCCCGGTCACCTCGGCAAGCGCGACGATCGCGCCCTTGGGCGCGAGCAGCCGGCCGTTCAGGTAACGCTCCCAGGATGTCTTGCTGTAGCCCGTGCGGTCGGCCACCGCAGCGATGCTCAGCCCGCTCCGGTCGACGAGCCGTCGCAGCTGACTGGCGAACTCCCTGACCTGCGGATCGAGTTCATCCGGCAAGGCCTTCCAACGAGGCATTCTTTCCCCCCTCTTCCCCCCGTACGTGCACAACTGTTTTCCCCGCGCATGACTCCCCGAGCTCTCGGCAACGCGTGGAGCGGGGGGCGTCCCCGTCTCCGCCGAATCCCCGTTCTGGCTACCCACAGGGATGCACTCGGTCCGGATCTCAGTTCCCGGGATGGGGGCGCACGGGAGCATTCGAGCCGGGGCATGCACCGTTGCACGCCCGCCGGGTCACGGTCCAGTGTTCCACCGGCATCGTGTACGACCGGTCGAACCCCCGCTCTTCGTACGGGACGTCCCGTACCGTCCCGATTGGCAACGTTAGCCCGACTGTCGTGACAGATCGGTGTACATCCCTGAACTTGTCAAGACATCGACACAACGAGAACACAGATGCACCCTCAGGCGCCCCAGAAACGGTCAGCACCCCCGCAGGTGACCCGCGGGCCTGAACGGGGGCCTGGCGGGCCGGAACGACCGCTCCGGGGGCCGAAGTCGGGCGGTTCCTGCCGGACAGCGCGCAGACCGTACCGGAATGGTCACTTCCGTGCCACAGCGGTCCGCCGACTGTTGAACCGGCCCGTTCCCGTGCACAAGGGTTGACCCCGGGCGGAACACTCGCCCGATCGCGGCCCGTCCTTGACTCGGGGGAGAGGACGGGCCGCCGTCGTCCCCGGACCCGGAACGGATACTGCGCGCCGACCGCCGGGACGGGACGCCGGGCGGCAGGAGGCGGGCGGCGGCACACGGGGAGACAGAACGGCCCGCCCCTCCCGAAGGAGAAGACGGGCCGCCGGTACGCCCGGGCAGGCGGGCGCGGGCGCGCGAGCCGGTCCGCGGTCAGCGCACCGTGAAGTGCAGCGTGTCGTCGAGGAACGGGATCTCGAGCAACGGTTGGGGCTGGGCCATCATCGCGAGCAGGACGATGGCCGCGCCCAGGACGCCGTACGTGAGCATGTCCGTGAAGCGGGAGCGGACCGCGAGCATGCCCACGCTGGGCAGCATCCAGCGCATCACGGCGCCCGCGAGCAGCGCGGCGCCGATCAGGATCGTGCCGACCCGGAACAGGTCGAGCGCGGTGAGCAGCAGGCCGAGCGCGACGGCCGACAGCACGGTGAGGATGGGCCACTGGCGCGCGGGCGCCGGGGCGTCCCCGGACGCCGCCCGGCCGCCGCCCTCGGGCCGTGCCGTGTCCCGGGTGAAGAGCGGGAAGCGCCGCGTGGTGCGCCGCGGCTTCCCGTCGGCGTCGGGCGCGCTGATGGCGTCCCGCACGGTCTCCTCGGCCGGCTCCTCGACCCCGGCGGACTCTTCGACCTCGGCGGACTCTTCGACCTCGGCCCGCTTGTCGGCTTCGACCTCGGCCTCGGCCCGCTCGTCGGTCCCGGCGGACTCTTCGGACTCGGCCCGATTGTCGGCTTCGGCTTCGACCTCGGCTCGCTCGTCGGTCCCGGCGACCTCCTCGGCTTCGGCCCGATTGTCGGCTTCGGCCTCGACCGACTCGGCTCGCTTGTGGGGTTCGGCCCGCTCGTCAGCCTCGTCCTGGGAAACGGAGACAGAGACGGAGTCGGCCCCGGACGACGGCTCGACGTCGGTCTCGGTCTCGGCCTCGGCCTCGGTTCGTGCGGCCGCCTCGCCGCGCGCCCCGGTGACGGCATCACGCACAGCGCCCTCCGCATCCCGTACGGCCGACTCGGTACCGGCGGTTCGCGCGCCGCGCGCCGCGCCGTCCCCGGTCTGATGGGTGGTGCCGTCAGCCGACACTGCGCTCCGCCGCTTCCACCACGTTGACGAGCAGCTGGGCGCGGGTCATCGGGCCGACACCGCCCGGGTTCGGGGAGATCCACGCCGCGACCTCGGCGACGTCCGGGTGGACGTCTCCGACGATCTTGCCCTCGGCGCTGCGCGAGACACCGACGTCCAGGACGGCGGCGCCCGGCTTCACGTCCTCGGCCCGGATGAGGTGCGCGGAGCCCGCGGCGGCGACGATGATGTCGGCGCGCTTGAGGTGCGCGGAGAGGTCACGGGTACCGGTGTGGCACTGGGTCACCGTGGCGTTCTCGCTGCGCCGCGTCAGCAGCAGCGGCATCGGGCGTCCGATGGTCACACCGCGGCCGACGACCACGACCTCGGCGCCCTTGATCTCCACGCCGTAGCGGCGCAGGAGGGTGAGGACACCGTTCGGGGTGCAGGGCAGCGGGGCGGGCTCGTTGAGGACGAGACGCCCGAGGTTCATCGGGTGCAGGCCGTCCGCGTCCTTGTCCGGGTCCATGAGTTCCAGGATGCGGTTCTCGTCGATGCCCTTGGGGAGCGGCAGCTGGACGATGTAGCCGGTGCAGGCAGGGTCCTCGTTCAGCTCGCGGACCACCGCCTCGATCTCTTCCTGCGTGGCGGTCGCGGGCAGTTCGCGCTGGATGGAGGCGATACCCACCTGGGCGCAGTCGCGGTGCTTGCCCGCGACGTACTTCTGGCTTCCGGGGTCGTCCCCGACCAGCACCGTCCCGAGGCCGGGCGTGACGCCCTTCTCCTTCAGGGCCGCCACGCGGACGGTCAGGTCGGACTTGATCGCGGCTGCGGTGGCCTTGCCATCGAGAATCTGGGCGGTCATGGCCCCCATCCTCCCGGATGACCCGGTCCCGGTTCCAATCCGGGGCCGCGGTGGCCGCCGGGCGCCCGATTCGCCCGTATCCCGCCATGATCACCGATGTTGCACTTGCACAACACATAGGGAATGCGGCTGGACAAGTAAGAGTCCGCTAAAGAACGATGAGCACACAGTGTGTCGCGGGCAGTGCCGGGGGGACGGACCGCTCTGTAGAAATTCCTCCGAACCGTGCCACGCGTCGTCCCCAGGCAACGGAGGAAAACCCGCCATGAGTTTCGGCGACCCGAACAACCCTTACGGGCAGCCGCCCCAGCAGCCCCCCGCCCCTCCGCAGGCTCCGCCCGGCTACGGCTATCCGCAGGCCCCTCCCGGCGTGCCCCCGCAGGGCTACGGCTACCCGCAGCAGCCGGCGTATCCCGGCTACCCGGGCGGCAACGCGATGTTCCCGCAGACCATGCCGGGTCTGCTGGTGACGGCGCGCGTCTTCCTGTTCATCATCTCCGCGGTGCAGGTCCTGGCGGCGCTCGGCTGGTTCTACGTCGCCGCCATCGCCAACGACGTCTCGGACGCGGCGGACCGCTACAGCACCTCGTCGTCGGACGACCCGTTCGGCGCGTTCAGTGACGGTGCCGACATCGCGTCGGGCGTCATCGTGGTGATCGCCCTGATCGCGGCGGGCCTGGCGGCCCTGTCGATCATCCTGGGCGTGAAGTTCAGCAAGGGAGGACAGGGCGTCCGCATCACCACCGTCGTCTACGGTGCGCTGGGCGGGATCGTCGGCCTGATCATGCTCTTCGTGGGCCTGGACTCGGGCATGGCCTCCGCCGTCATCTTCCCGCTGATCTGGGTCACGTTCGCGGCCGTCATCACGGCGGCTCCGGTCGTGTCGAGCGGCACCGCCTGGTTCGCCCGACCGCGCTACTGAACCGTTCGCACCGAGGGCCGTGTCCCACCCCGCTACCAGGGGGGACACGGCCCTCGCGTTTCCTGCCGGATCAGTGGAAGAAGTGCCGCGTCCCGGTGAAGTACATCGTGACGCCGGCCTTCTTCGCGGCCTCCACGACCAGCTCGTCGCGGACCGAGCCGCCGGGCTGGACCACGGCCTTGACGCCCGCCTCGGCGAGGATCTCCAGGCCGTCGGGGAACGGGAAGAACGCGTCCGAGGCGGCGTAGGAGCCGCGGGCGCGCTCGGCGCCGGCCCGCTCGACCGCGAGCTTCGCGGAGTCGACGCGGTTGACCTGGCCCATGCCGACGCCGACCGAGGCGCCGTCCTTGGCGAGCAGGATCGCGTTGGACTTCACCGCGCGGCAGGCGCGCCACGCGAAGGCCAGCTCGTCGAGTTCGCCCTCGCTCAGGGCGTCACCGGTCGCCAGGGTCCAGCTCGCCGGGTTGTCGCCGGCCGCCTGGAGCCGGTCGGTGACCTGGAGCAGCGCGCCGCCGTCGACGGGCTTGATCTCGACGGGGGCGGCCGGGGCCTGGTGGGCCCGCAGCACGCGGATGTTCTTCTTCTTGGTGAGGGCCTCGAGGGCGCCGTCCTCGTACTCGGGCGCGACGATGACCTCGGTGAAGATCTCCGCGACCTGCTCGGCCATCTCCTTGGTGACCGGGCGGTTGACCGCGATCACACCGCCGAACGCGGACAGCGGGTCGCAGGCGTGCGCCTTGCGGTGCGCCTCGGCGACGTTCGACGCGACCGCGATCCCGCACGGGTTGGCGTGCTTGATGATGGCGACGCAGGGGTCCTCGTGGTCGTACGCGGCACGGCGCGCGGCATCCGTGTCCGTGTAGTTGTTGTACGACATCTCCTTGCCGTGCAGCTGCTCGGCCTCGGCGAGACCGCCCGTGCCGGAGGTGTAGAGGGCGGCGGGCTGATGCGGGTTCTCGCCGTAGCGCAGCGTGTGCGCGCGCTCCCAGGTGGCGCCGAGGAAGTCGGGGAACTCCGAGCCGTCGACCGGGGCGTACGAGGAGGCGAACCAGGAGGCGACGGCGACGTCGTACGCGGCCGTGTGCTGGAAGGCCTCGGCGGCGAGCCGCTTGCGGGTGCGCAGGTCGAAGCCGCCGCTCTGGACGACGGAGAGAACGTCGCCGTACCGGTCGGGGCTGGTGACGACGGCGACGGAGGGGTGGTTCTTGGCCGCGGCGCGGACCATCGAGGGACCGCCGATGTCGATCTGCTCGACACACTCGTCGGGGGTCGCCCCGGACGCCACCGTCTCCTTGAACGGGTAGAGGTTGACGACGACGAGGTCGAAGGGCTCGACACCGAGCTCGGCGAGCTGCTGCCGGTGGCTCTCCAGGCGCAGGTCGGCGAGGATCCCGGCGTGGACCTTCGGGTGCAGGGTCTTGACGCGGCCGTCCAGGCACTCGGGGAAGCCGGTCAGCTCCTCCACCTTGGTGACGGGCACACCGGTCGCGGCGATCTTCGCGGCGGTGGATCCGGTGGAGACGAGCTCGACACCGGCCGCGTGCAGCCCGCGGGCCAGCTCCTCGAGACCGGTCTTGTCGTACACGCTGACGAGCGCGCGCCGGATGACCCGCTTGGTGCCCTCGGTGCTCTCGGCCGTGACTGTGCTGTCGGCGGTCACTGGATAACTACCTTTCGTCCCTCAATGCGATAGCCGTTGCGGGCGAGCCGCCCCACGACATCGACGAGCAGCCTTCGCTCGACTTCCTTGATGCGCTCGTGCAGAGCGCTCTCGTCGTCCTCGTTACGGATCTCGACCACGCCCTGGGCGATGATCGGTCCGGTGTCGACGCCGTCGTCGACGAAGTGGACGGTGCAGCCGGTGACCCGGGCTCCGTACGCGAGCGCGTCGCGGACGCCGTGGGCGCCGGGAAAACTGGGGAGCAGCGCGGGATGGGTGTTGACGAACCGTCCGCCGAACCGGGCGAGGAATTCCTTCCCCACGATCTTCATGAACCCGGCGGACACGACGAGGTCGGGCTCGTACGCCGCGGTGGCCTCGGCGAGCGCCTGGTCCCACGCGTCCCGGTCGGCGTAGTCCTTGACCTTGCGCACGAAGGTCGGGAGCCCGGCGCGCTCGGCCCGCGCGAGCCCTTCGATGCCGTCCCGGTCGGCGCCGACGGCCACGATCTCGGCACCGTAGGCCGCTGAGCCCGCCTCCGCGATGGCGTCGAGCAGGGCCTGCAGATTCGTACCTGATCCGGAGACCAGCACGACGAGGCGCTTGGCCTTGGCCACGACGGGGCCCTTTCTCGGGGGAGCACTTGTACGGTCGTACGAATGCTTCGCGCCCCGGGATACGGGGAAGTCTACGAAGCGGCCGACCGGCAGCAACGATACCGGCACACCGGGCGGCCCCCACGGGACGGGGGCGAGGCCGGAAGGTAGCGTCTGGGGAGGTTCCACCCGGAACACCGTCCGGCGCGGGGAACGCCCCGCGCACGCGGGACGTTGACCTGGGACGAGAACGAACGGCCGGGGCACAGGCCCCGGCACCACCTGCGGCACGGCCCCGGAGACATCCGGAGCGTGTCCGGGGGTGCGAAGCTCGGGGCGCGAGTCCGGAGTGCGAAGCTCGGGGCGTCAGTCCGGGGCGGACCGACCCGAGGCGTCAGCCCGGGAGGACCGGCTCGGGGCGCGCGTCGCGAGCGCGAAGCTGTGTGGACACGCCGCCTGCCAGAACCACCAAGGGGAAGACGCTCACCTGATGCCGGACCGCAGTCTCCGACTCCCTCCGCTCCTGCTGCGCGAGCGGCGCCCTTCGTCCACCCCGCCGAGGTCGGGCGGGGACGGCTCCACAGGCGGACCCGGCTCCGCGGACGGGAACGGCGGCTCGGCAGGTGGCAGCGGCGGCGGCCCCTCGGGCGAGCGCGGACCCGACGCGCCCGACACTCCCCCGTCCGGCCCGTCCGCTCCCTCGAACCCCGACGACAATCCGTTCGCGCCGCCGCCGGAGGGGACACCCGACCGGCCGTGGCAGCCGCGCGGACACGGCCAGGGGAACGGCCAGGACTCGGGCGGGAACGGCGAGGACGAACAGTCCGGCCCCCGGTACACCCCCTGGGGCAGTCAGTGGAGCGACCGCCAGCCCGGCCCCTCCGACGGTGGCGGTTTCGGCGATCGGCCCGGTGCGCCGAAGGGTGAGGGCGGTCCTGAAGGGCCCGGCGGCGGACCCGGTGCGGGCATGCGCTGGGACCCCACGGACCCCGCCCAGCGCCGCGCCCGTTTCGCGCTGCTCTCCGGCATGTGGGCGTTCTTCTTCGCCCTCTTCAGCTGGCCGTACGTGGCGCTGCTGCTCGGCGCGCTCGCTCTGTACTGGGGAATCAGCGCGCTCCGCGCCAAGGCGCGCACGCCGGACCCGGACGCTCCGGCGCCCGATCCGAACGTCCGCCCCCAGACGACCGCCGCGGTGAGCGGCATCGTCACCGCGTCGCTGGCCATCGTGATAGTCGCCGCGACCTTCACCGCGCAGCTCGTCTACAGCGACTACTACTCCTGCACGAACGACGCCCTCACGAACGCCGCGAAGCAGTCCTGCGACGACCTTCTGCCGTCGGAGCTGCGCGACTGGCTGGGCACCGGCAACTGACGCCGCGAGGCCTCCTGCCGGGGAACCATCCACCCGGCAGGAGGCCTCCGCTCGTCCGGACCGCCCTCAGCGCGAGTCCTCGACTCCTCCGGACCGCGCCCGGTCCGGGTGGACCAGATCCTCCGGCCCCTCCGGGCTCTCCGGCCCCTCCAGGCTCTCCGGGCTCTCCGGGCTCCCTGAGCCCTCGGGGTTCTCCGGGTTCTCCACGGCCTCCAGGTCGGCCGGCCGGGCGGCCCTCTTCAGTGCCTCCCAGCGGTTCTCCCTCGACGCCTCCTCGTGCCAGGCGGCCGCCGCGGCCTCCCCCGGCAGAGGGTCGTACGGCTCGTACGGGTCGTAGGGGTCGTAGGGGTCGTACGGTTCGAAGTCCTCAAGGACGGACTCCAGCACCGCGGGGTCGACCCGAGCCGCAGCCTCCGCCCGGGCAGCGGGTGACGGCATCGACGGCGACGTAGGCCTGGGCAGCGGCGTCGGCACCGGCGGCGCGGGGGTGTCTCCCGTGCGGTGCGGCATCCAGGCGGGCATCCGCAGCCGGGGCTTCCGCCCGAATCCGCGCGCGTCCCGGCGGGCGACCGCACGCTTCGGCGCCCCACGTCCCCGGCCCCGCCACTCCCCCGCGCCCACCGCGACGGGAATCCCGACGACCGCCGTCCACAGCGCCGCGGCGGGCCCCACCTGCCACCACACGGGTCCGAAGTGGGACAGGGCGGCGACCCCCAGCGGCCCTCCCGCCAGCCCGGCGAGGACGCCCAGCGCGATACCGCACCCTCCGGCGGCGAGTGAGACGACGGCCACCGTCCGGCGGAGCGACCACGGCTCCTCCCGGCCCGCCGCCCCCCGCGCGGCCCCCGCCTTCACCGCGAACCACGCCACCGTCAGCCCGGCGGCCACCGGCACCAGCCCGCCCGTCCAGTTCGGCGGCGCCCCGGACCCCGCCCCCGGCACCGCCGCGAGCAACGGGAACGCCGGGAGCAGATCGGTCGGCGCACGCGTTCCCGCAGCGGCCGCGGACAACGGACCCACGACATGACCGGCGCTCAGGACGACACCCGGCCCGAGCCCGTAAGCCGCTCCCCACACCGCCACGTTCGGCACCAGGACCAGACACAGCAGCAGAACGGCGAACCGCCCCGACCACCCACCGGTGAGCTGAACGAACGAGGCGCGGGCCGTGTCCCCGTGCCAGACCAGCGACGCCGCCACGAGCAGCGCCCCGCCTCCGACGAGGACCGCGACCCCGGCGGCGGCGGCGCGCACCGCGCCCCCGAGCACCCGGTCGTCGGCGGCGGCGAGCCGGCGTACGGCGGACACCGGACGCACTCCGGCGAGCGGAAGGGCGTCCACGGCCCGCGTCCCCCAGAGCGGCATCGGCCCCCACGGACGCCCGTACGCCGTCCAGACCCCCGCTCCCGCGGCGATCGCGGCGAGGAGGGGCAGGCAGATCCCGGCCCAGGCCCAGGAGGGACGCAACGTGCCGCCCGAGGCGTACAGCGCGGCGGCCCAGGCGACGGACAGATAGCCGGCCGTGACGCCCGCCCACGCGGTACGCGGCGACGCCCCCGAGGTGACGTCGGCCGCGTCACGCGCCGCCCGGTGCAGCAGCCACACCGGGAGCACCAGCAGGAGGAGCGGCGTCACCCCCACCGGCATCGGCAGACCGGACAGCGTGTCGGTGCGGATCAACTCCACGCCGTGCGCGAGCAGCCAGAGCGCGGCGGCGACATGCAGCGCCCCGTCCGGGCCGCTGTCCGGGTACGGCGAACTGATCCACAGCACCATGACGAGGACGGCGAACGCGCCGAGTCCGAGACCCGCGGCGAGGGCGCCGCCCAGGAGGCCGGCCGCCAACCCTGGTGATCGGCCGCGCATCCGGGTGAGCAGGGGGGACAACGAGAGCCTGCGGTCGGTGATTTGGGTCACGACCGCCATGCTCCCAACGACACGCTCTTTCTCGTCGTAACAGGCGAACCTTGGATGTGTCGCTCAATATGCAGTTATGTACTTTTTCGTACGAAGGGGCGATCTGTGGGATCGGACATGACACAGAGCCCCGCCACCCCGCTGCCGGCGCCCAAGGAGCGCCGCCGTCTGCGCGAGGACCAGTCGCTGACCCAGACCGAGATGGCCGCCCGGCTCGGTGTCAGCCGGGCGACGGTGCGCTCGTGGGAGACCGGCCGCACGACGCCGCGCGGCCGCAAGCGGGAAGCGTACGTAAGACTGCTCACCGCCGATCCGGCTCACTCCCCCGCCGAGGTGAACGCCCGTCAGGAGGAAACCTCGCCCGAACTGGTGGGGGCGGGTGCGGGGGCGGGGGCGGGGGTGACGGCGACACCGGCGTACGCGGCCCGCTCCGCCGACGGCGAGGCCCGGTCCGCCGACAGCGGGGCGCGGTCCGCCGACAGCGAGGCCCGGTCCGCCTACAGCGAGGCCCGGTCTGCGGGCAGCGGGGTGCCGTCCGGCGGGGGCGACGAGCGGTCCGGCGACAGCGGGAAGCGTCCCGCCCGGGGCAGGGAGCGGGCCGCCGAAGGGAGAGGCGGGTCCGCCACGGACAGGGAGCGGGCCGCGGCGGACAGGGAGCGGCTCGCCGAATTCAGGGAGCGGCGCACCGAGGGCGGGGACTCCGCTCTCCCGGAGCCGTCGCTGACGCCCGCTCAGGCCTTCGACGCGCTCTACGCGTTCTGCGCCCCCGCCCTCGTACGGCAGACCTATCTGCTGACCGGGCGGCGCGAGCTGGCCCGCGAGTCCGTGGAACGCGCGTTCCAACTGGCCTGGCACCGCTGGCCCGAGGTGGCCGTGGACCGGGACCCGGCCGGATGGGTGCGTGCGACGGCCTACGAGTACGCGCTCTCCCCCTGGCATCGACTGCGTCCGCGCTACCGGCACCCGGAAGCGCCGCCCGCCGGCGCCGCCGACCGCGCGCTGCTCGACGTACTCCTCGATCTGCCGCCCGTGTACCGGCGCACGCTGCTGCTGTACGACGGTGTCGGGCTCGGGCTGCCGGAGACCGCGGCCGAGACGGAGGCGAGCACGCCCGCGGCTGCCAATCGGGTGCTGCACGCGCGCGAGGCCGTCGCCGCCCGGCTGCCGGAGCTGGCCGTGCCGGAGGAGCTGCACTGGCGGCTCGCCGAGCTCGCGAGCTCGGAACGGCTGCGCGCGGCGAAGCCCCGCACGGTCCGCTGGCACGGCGAGCGCCGCGCCCAGCAGTGGACGCGGGCGGCCATCGCCTTCACGGTCCTGCTCGTCGGGGTGACCGCCCTGACGATGCGTACGGCCCCGGACCACTACGAGGCCCCCCTCGCCCCGCCGGAGACCATCCACGGCCTGCCGCCCCGGGCCGCCCCGGGACCGCTCTCCGCGGCGGAGCTGAAGCTCCGGGCCAAGCTGAAGGCCGAGACGGCGAGGGGCCCCGAGCGGCTGATCCCGGAGGTCCGCTGACGTCCGCACGGCGGAACGCCGGTGGGCCCGCACCCTCAAGGGGCCTGTCTCT
>NZ_JBHWVI010000138.1:0-23606 GCF_042737005.1 Streptomyces sp. NPDC060027 | reverse complement strand
TTACCCCGCGGCCCCGGCCCATGTTTTTCACCCCCCTCCTGCTTTTTGCCACCCCGGCCCGGCCGGGGGGGTTGCCCCCCCCCCGCGGCCCGGGCCGGGTGACGGCCCGCCTGTCTGCGTACTCCGGGCCGCCCCGGGCTACTCGTACTCCGTGCCGCCCTTGCGGGTCAGATAGGCCGGGCTGACCGCCTTCGCTATCGCGCGTCCGCCGGTCACCGGGCTGTACCGCTCGGCGGCCACGAGGGTCCCCTCCGGTCCGGCGGGGGCGGGAGCCCCGGGGCGGATCACGACGCCCTCGCGCAGATGCAGTTCCCGGCCGGACACGCTCTCCCGGCCGGAGGCGATCTCCAGGACGCGCTCGACGTCGTACGGACCCTCGTACAGCCGTGGCACCAGCGGGAGTTCGCCCGTCAGCAGCTCCTGCGCGTCCAGCCAGTGCACCTCGCCGTCGATCTCAGCGGACACGTCGAACACGGCGTAACCGACCGTCTCGCGGCGCCCGTCGGCGCCGTACGGCAGGTCCTGGACGCCCGCGCCGTACACCTCGCCGAAGATGCCGACGCGGCGCGAGCCCAGGCGGGCGGCGAGCCGGGCGGCGGCCTCCGCGACGCCGTGACCGCGCACGGCGCGCCAGTACAGATTGCGCGGATCCTCCTTCAGGGCAAGCGACTTGGAGCCGAAGCCCTTCGAGGAGACATGGACGCGGCCCTCGTCGGCGAGGTAGGTCAGCAGACAGGCCGTACCGTGCAGCTTCTCCGTCAGGACGACGGGCTCGCCCGGGGTGAAGATGTCCGGGTAGCGCTGGATGTTCTCGATGTCGACCCAGGGCAGCAGATCGGGTGCCGACTCGACGTCACCGTCCATGGTGGGCGGGATCGGCGGCACCCATTTCACGATGCCGAGGATCTCCGCGAAGTCCGTGCCGTCCTCGGCGGCCCGCGCCAGGTCCACGTCCGCCAGCGCCTCAGGACGGCACACGATGCCCTGCGACAGCTCGCCGCGCAGCCGCACCGCCCTGACCCGGTTCGACGCGCTGCCGGCGAGCCGCCCGGTCAGCCCCAGTTCCTCGATCAGTCCGGCCGGCAGCACGGACTGTTCCGGGATGTAGACGGCCCGCTCGCCGGTGCGGTACGCGCCCTTGGCGACCACGGCCCGATACAGGCCCACCTGGGCCAGTTCGAGCGCGTCGGCGTTCGGATGCTCATGGATGGTCAGCACTTCGGCGGTCACGCGCAGCGTCGACATGGGGAACTCCAGGTTTGCTCAGCCGTGTTTCATCGCCCCCAACTCTCCGCGGGGGAAAGGGCTGGAACCAGCGGATTTACGGCTGCTACCGTCAGCGGCTTCGTCCCGTCTGCGGCGGGCGCCGGGCCGCCCCGTACTGAGCGAGTCCCTCCGTCACCAGCCGCGCGTTGGACAACGCCCGCTCCCCGTCCGGGAGTACGAGGGTGTCCTCGAAGCCGGTCCGGGTGGCGAGGCCCAGCCGTCCCGCCAGGCGCAGCACCGGCCAGGCGCCGCCCTCCTCGCCGTGCAGCAGGACGGGGCGGCCGGACGCGGTGCCGAGCGCCGCGAGCAGGGCGCGGGCCGAGTCCTCGGCGGTCCGCGGCGAGGTGTCCGTCACCTCGGCCAGGACGCGCAGGACCCGCGGCGCGAGCGGCGATGCCAGGAACCGGGCCGCGCCGTCCGTGCCGGACCAGATGCCCGCCTCCACGCCGATCCCGCGGTCCAGGAGTGCCGCCGCGACCTCCTCCGCGCCGGGCTCGTGCCAGTTGACGGAGGCGTGGTCGGGCAGCACGGTCCAGGAGCGGACGCGATCGACCCGGGCCACCGGATCGGGCTCGGCCCAGGCGCCGGTGGTCACTCCGACCGGGACGCCGACCCGGGCCCGTATCGCTTCGAGCGTCGCCGCCACCACCCTGGGCGACAACGTGTCCCGTCCGCACGGGGTCTTGGGATGGACATGGATGTCCGAGGCGCCGGCCGCGACCGCCTCGGCCGCGGATCGGGCCATAGCCTCGGGCGACATCGGCACGACGGCGCCGTCGGCCGATCCGCGCGCTCCGTTCAGACAGACCTGCACCATGCCTCCGATGGTGCCGGACACCACTGACAATCGGGCGCCGGGAACTGCGTGCCCGGCCACGGACCCTCCGCGGCCGACGGCTCACCCGCAGCTCCCTGCCCCGTGCCGCTCAGCCCGGCGGAGTCCCGGCCGCCCGGCCCGGCGGGGCACTCACGCCGACACGAGCAGCCGGCCGCGCCTGGCCCCCGCCAGGGCTTCCGGGGTCAGGACGGGCCGCGGCACCACGATTCCGCAGCTCGTGCAGACGGGACCCGACGACGGTTCGTGGGCCAGGTCGTACATCCAGAGCAGGCGCTCACCGGCACACACCGGGCAGACGGCGCCCGGCTCGCGCTCCAGGGCGGCGATCAGCCGGCGCAGCACCTCGGCCAGTGATTGATGGGGGTGGACACGGGGGTTGTCGCACCATGCGACACCGAACCCGCCCCAGGTCAGCCGGTGCCAGTCGTCGACACTGCCCGGCCTGCGCAGCCCGTCGTGCTTCTCCTTCTTGCGACGCTGCGCGAACTCGACCTCGTAGGCGAGCCAGACGGAGCGGGCCTCCTCCAGTTCCTCCAGTGCGGCCACGAGCCGCGCCGGGTCGGGGGACCGGTCCTCCGGACCGAACCCGGCCCGGGAGCACAGATGGTCCCAGGTCGCCCGATGCCCGTAAGGGGCGAACCTCTCCAGGCACTTGCGCAGGGAGTACCTCCGCAGTGCCAGATCACACCTCGGATCTCGCACCTGTCTCGCCAGACTCCGGAAACCGGCCATCGTCCTGCACCTCCGTCACACCTGCACCTGCACTCCGGTCACTTCGGCGTCGTCTCGTACGGACGTCGTCGAGTAGACGTATCGACAAGCGATTCGGCTCCATCCAATTTTCCGATGACCGCCGCGAGCCGCCCGCCGAGTGCCCTCGGGCTACCTCCCGTTGCTGTCAGCCGGCTGTCGACCGGCCCCCGCACTCGCGATGAATCCAAAAAACTGACGCATGTTCATCTTCAAACTCGGGGATACCGGCGGTAACGTCCGGCCCACCCCCCCGTCGGTAGGAGCTGACATGCCACCGAGCACCCCACGCACCACCTTGGACAGACTGAGAACTCCCCGCAGATTCCCCAAGTTCCTCAAGGCAGCATCCCTATGCGTGCTCATTGCCGGTCTTTTGTCGCCGCTTTCCCCGGCGGCCGCCGCCGACACCTCGGCCGAGGCCGCCGCGAACGACTACTGCGGCGGCCGGTGCTCGGACATCCTGCCGCCCGGTGAGAACGGCAACGCGACCCTCGCCCAGATCCTGCTCAACCAGGCCTTCGGCACCCAGCCCAGCCACGCCGAGGACCAGCTCGCCCCCTACGGCAACCTCGCCTCCGGCTATGCGACGCTCACCGACGCCAAGATCAACGACTTCTTCAACGACGCCTCCTTCGGCGTCGCCTCCGACCAGGTCGCCTCCACCACCAAGCCCGGCGGCCGCACCGACGTGACGATCGTCCGCGACAAGAAGACGGGCGTCCCGCACATCACCGGCACCACCCGCTACGGCACCGAGTACGGCGCCGGGTTCGCCGCCGCCCAGGACCGGCTGTGGCTCATGGACGTCTTCCGGCACGTCGGACGCGGCCAGCTGACCGGCTTCGCCGGCGGCGCCCCCTCCAACCAGGGCCTGGAGCAGGAGTTCTGGCGCAACGCGCCCTACACCGAGGCGGATCTGCAGGCCCAGATAGACAGCGCGACCAACAGTGCCGGCGCCCGTGGCACCCAGGCCCTCGCCGACGCCAACGCCTACGTCGACGGCATCAACGCCTACATCGACGCCTCCGACAGCGGCCGCTACTTCCCCGGCGAATACGTCCTGACCGGCCACAAGGACTCCATCACCAACGCCGGCACCATCGACCACTTCAAGCTCACCGACCTGGTCGCGCTGGCCTCCGTCATCGGCTCGCTGTTCGGCTCCGGAGGCG
Source organism: Streptomyces sp. NPDC060027 (assembly GCF_042737005.1). Taxonomy (NCBI): domain Bacteria; kingdom Bacillati; phylum Actinomycetota; class Actinomycetes; order Kitasatosporales; family Streptomycetaceae; genus Streptomyces; species Streptomyces sp. NPDC060027. The sequence continues at coordinate 19,577 of NZ_JBHWVI010000138.1, read as the reverse complement.
GCGGCGAGGTCAACAACGCCATCTCGCTGCTCGCCGCCCAGTCCAAGTACGGCGTGGCCGAGGGCACCGAGGTCTGGGAGTCCTTCCGCGAGCGCAACGACCCGGAAGCGGCGCTCACCGTCCACAACGGCGAGAGCTTCCCGTACGCCGGCAAGCCGGACAGCCCGCAGGGCGAGGCGCTGCCCGACGCCGGCTCGGTGACCCAGGAGCAGCTCGTCTACGACCGCACCGGCAGCGCGGCCACCGCGAGCGCCACCAGCGCCACGGCCGCGGCGGCCAAGACCTCGCTCACCTCGGCCAGGCGCGGTATGTCCAACGCCCTCGTGGTCAGCGGCAAGCACACCGCCAGCGGTCACCCGATCGCCGTCTTCGGACCGCAGACCGGCTATTTCGCGCCACAGCTGCTCATGCTCCAGGAGATCCAGGGACCCGGCCTCAGCGCCCGCGGCGCCTCCTTCGCGGGCCTGAGCATGTACGTCGAACTCGGCCGCGGCCAGGACTACTCCTGGAGCGCGACGACCTCCGGCCAGGACATCATCGACACCTACGCCGTCGAGCTGTGCCAGGACGACTACCACTACCTCTACCACGGCACCTGCACGGCGATGGACAAGGTCGAGCGGACCAACTCCTGGAAGCCGACCGTCGCCGACGGCACCGCGGCCGGCTCGTACCGGATGCAGGTCTACCGGACCAAGTACGGTCCCGTGGCCTACCGCGCGACCGTGGGCGGCAAGAAGGTCGCGTACACCACCCTGCGCTCCTCCTTCATGCACGAGGCCGACTCGATCATCGGCTTCCAGATGCTCAACGACCCGGACTACGTGAAGAGTCCGGCGACCTTCCAGAGCGCGACACAGCACATCAACTACACCTTCAACTGGTTCTACGCCGACTCGGCGCACACCGCGTACTACAACAGCGGCGACAACCCGGTGCGGGCGAACGGGGTCGACGCCGAGTTCCCCGTGTGGGCGCAGGCCGCGTACGACTGGCGGAACTGGGACCCGGCCACGAACACCGCCTCCTACACCCCGGCGTCCGCGCACCCCAACTCGGTGGACCAGGACTACTACATCTCCTGGAACAACAAACAGGCCAAGGACTACACGACGGCCTCCTGGGGCAACGGCTCCGTGCACCGCGGCGACCTGCTGGAGGACCGGGTCGCGAAGCTGGTCGCGGCGGGCGGTGTGACCAGGTCCGCGCTGGTGAAGGCGATGGCCGACGCGGCACTCGCCGATCTGCGGGCCGAGGACGTGCTCCCCGACCTGCTGAAGGTCGTCAACAGCTCCCCGGTCACGGACTCCACGGCCGCGGCGGCGGTGAGCAAGCTGTCCGCGTGGGTGACGGCGGGCGCCAAGCGCAAGGAGACCTCGGCCGGCTCACACACCTACGCCGACGCCGACGCGGTCCGCATCCTCGACGCCTGGTGGCCGCTGCTGGTGAAGGCGGAGTTCCAGCCCGGACTCGGCAGTGACCTCTACACCGCGTTCGGTGGCAACCTCCCCATCGACGAGGCGCCGTCGGCCGGGCACGGACCGACCGGCTCGCACGCCGGAAGCTCCTTCCAGTACGGCTGGTGGAGTTATGTCGACAAGGACATCCGGGCGGTGCTGGGGGAGACCGTGCGGGGCGGCCTGCCGCAGAAGTACTGCGGTGCCGGCAGTCTCAGTGCCTGTCGGGACACCCTGATCAGCACCCTGAAGGAGGCGGCGGGCAAGACCGCGGCCACCGTCTACCCCGGCGACGACCAGTGCTCGGCGGGCGACCAGTGGTGCGCCGACTCGATCGTCCAGCGGACGCTCGGCGGCATCAAGCACGGCAAGATCAGCTGGCAGAACCGGCCGACCTACCAGCAGGTCGTCGAGTACACCTCACACCGGTGAGCACGGACCGGCGCCGGTAGGAGCGGCCGGCGCCGGAGCGCGGCGGCGGGTCAGCGGACGCGGCCCGCCGCCAGCACCAACCGCGCGAGTTCGCGATGACAGATGTCGCTGTGCGCACCCGAGGGGGCCCCGCCCCGGCGCACCACGGCGCCGGCGTCGACGTTCACGCATCCCGAGACCGGCAGCCGGGTGCGCAGGGCCTCCGCCAGCGTGAACGTCCGGGTCCCCGGCACCGCCTGCACCCCGTCGTGGCCCATCGCGCCCCACTTCGCGCCCAGCGCGCGGCCGAGACCGAAGTCCGCCGCGACGGACCGGGAGTCGCCCGCCATCCGCGAGGCCAGCGGGTAGATCGTGCCGAGCGCCGAGTCGAAGGGGGAGTAGCAGCACACCAGCGGGCCGTCGATCCGGTTGTGCTGCCCGTCCAGCACTCCGCTCGCCCGCGCGTCGTGCGGCAGGCGCGCCGCGAACGCGTAGTGCGAGAAGGCGCCTTGGAGCAGCGTCACCGACTTCACCGTGCGCACCCCCGGAGGCAGCCCGCGCAGCGCGAAGGAGACCAGCCGGCCGCCGAAGCTGTGCCCGACCAGATGCACGCGCACATCCGGAGCCGCCGCCGCGAGCCGGCCGATCGCCCGCCCGAGCCCGCGCTCACCGACGGTCCCCGCGCGCCGCTTCATCGCGTAGTACGTGGCCTGGCGCAGCAGTTCGTGGGCCCCGTCCCACAGCCGGGGCAGCGCGAACAGGGCGGCACCGGGGTTCTCGGCCTCGGCGAGCGCCCGCGCGAACTCACCGCACACCGTCGCGGTGTCCCCGAAGAGCATCTCGGGGTCGCTCTCCGGCACGCCCGCCGCCAGGGTGTCCGCCGCGAAGGAGGTCTGCGGACCCTGCGGCCGGACCTCGACGAGCAGCCGTACGAGACGGCCGAACTCCTCCAACGAGGCTCCGTCGTCCGGCTGTTGATCGAGCAGCCGGGCGAGCTGTTCGACCACGGTGGCACGGCCGGGGAACACCTCCAGAAGCGCGTGCCGGGTGTTCTTGCCGAGAGCCGGTGGCACCTCGGGAGCGACGTCGACCGCCACCGACCTGGGGAAGTCCGGGATCGGCTCGTCCGAGAAGCGCATCGAGGGCCACATCACGCCCACGTAGCCGAGGCGCGCGGTCGGCGCGAGCTCCGGGAGGGGCTCGAAGAAGCGGCTGCAGAGGCGGGTGGCCCCCGAACGGTCGCTGTTCCAGCCGTGCGTGAAGACGATCAGGTCACGGACCCCGCGTCGCGGAACCTCCTTGATCCACCGGTCCCGCTCGCGGCCGTCGGCGTCCCCGTCCGCGTCGAACGTCAACTCCCAGTAGGGAGAGACACTCACTGCCGGATCCGTCATGACAGGCCCCCTGACCCCGCGGGCGGTGCGATATGGGCGCATCGTCCACCCGGCGGGGAAAGTTGGCCAGACGTCACGACTCATCCATCGCGCATCCGTCACTCGTCCGTGGAAGAGGGCGGCGGATCACTTGTAGATGAGGTAGTGCTTGCGAACCTTGCGGAAGGCCTCCAGCTCGTCCTGCCAGGCCGCCACGACCTCGTCGGTACGCGCCCCCGCGTCGATCAGCGTGCGCACCAGCGTCGAGCCCGTCAGCTTGTCGATCCAGTTGTCGGAGCGCCAGGCGAAACCGCTCCAGACCTGCCTGGCGGTCACCAGCAGGGCGATACCGGTGCGGACGGGTTCGAACGCCGCCCGGTCGTGCACATGGATCTGGACACCCCCGACGGTCCTACCCTGGAACTTGGAGAAGGTGGGAGCGAAGTACGCCTCTCTGAAGTGCACACCGGGCAGAGCCAGTTCACCGACCGCCGCGGCCCACCTCCCGTCGACGCCCTCCGCGCCGAGGAGTTCGAACGGCCGTGTCGTACCGCGCCCCTCCGACAGGTTCGTCCCCTCGAAGAGACACGTCCCGGCGTACACCAGCGCGGTGTCCGGCGTCGGCATGTTCGGGCTCGGCGGCACCCAGGGCAGCCCCCAGGCGTCGTAGAACTCCCCGCGCTTCCAGCCCGACATCTGCACGGTGTCCAGTTCCACGGGCGCCGCCAGGAACTCCCCGTTGAAGAGCCGGGCCAGCTCCGCCACCGTCATGCCGTGCGCCTGCGCGATCGGCTGACGTCCGACGAACGTCGCGAACTCCTTGTGCAGGACCGGACCTTGGGCCGCGCGGCCGGTGACCGGGTTCGGCCGGTCGAGCACCACGAACCGCTTGCCGGCGAGCCGCGCCGCCTCCATGCAGTCGTACAGCGTCCAGATATACGTGTAGAAGCGGGCTCCAGCGTCCTGGATGTCGAAGACGACGGTGTCCACGCCGGAGGCGGTGAAGATGTCGGCGAGCGCCTGACCGCTCTTCAGATACGTGTCGTAGACCGGGAGTCCGGTCGCCGGGTCGTCGTAGCGGCCCTCGGACCCGCCCGCCTGCGCGGTGCCCCGGAAGCCGTGCTCGGGGCCGAAGACGGCGACCAGGTTCACGCGGTCGTCGGCGTGCATCACGTCGACGATGTGCCGGACGTCGCGGGTGACGCCCGTGGGGTTGGTGACCATGCCGACGCGCTCGCCGCCGAGTTGGGCGTACCCGGCCCCGGCGAGGCGCTCGAAGCCGGTGCGGAGCCGGTGGCCGGTGTGCTCGGAGGCCTCGGCGGGCAGCGGAGTCAGGGCCGCCGCGGCGGTACCGGCCACGAGCAGTGACCGTCGGGACATGCGCATGGTGTGACCTCCGTGATCGCGGAAGGTTGACACAGGCACGCTAAGGGCTGCCGGGGGAAGTTCGTAGGGCGCGGATGCCTCCGGCCTGTCGCGGCTCCTCGCGCGGTCGCCCGCGCCCTGCCGGGAACCCTTCCCTTGTTACATACCGACTGGTTAGTCTGTCGTCGCAGCAGAGCCGTTTCACGTCGCGTCGAAGGAGACCCAGGGTGGAAGCCGTGCAGGGTGCGGGAGTGGTCGTCACCGGAGCGGGAGGCGGCATCGGGGCCGCGCTGGCCCGCCGTTTCGCCGCTCAGGGAGCGAGGGTCGTGGTCAACGACCTCGACGCGGACAAGGCGAAGGCCGTGGCCGACGAGATCGGCGGCATCGCGGTCCCGGGGGACGCCTCCCTGATCGTGGCCGAGGCCCGGGACGCCCTCGGCGGCACGGTCGACGTCTACTGCGCCAACGCGGGCGTCGCCTCGGGCGGCTCCGAAGCGGCCGGCGAGAAGGTCTGGGCCCTCGCCTGGGACGTCAACGTGATGGCACACGTGCGCGCCGCCCACGCGCTGCTGCCGGACTGGCTGGAGCGCGGCAGCGGCCGTTTCGTCTCCACCGTCTCGGCCGCCGGTCTGCTCACCATGATCGGCGCCGCCCCGTACAGCGTCACCAAGCACGGCGCGTACGCGTTCGCCGAGTGGCTGTCGCTGACGTACCGCCACCGCGGTCTGAAGGTGCACGCGATCTGTCCGCAGGGGGTGCGCACCGACATGCTCGACGCCACCGGCAGCGCGGGCGACCTCGTGCTCCAGCCGACCGCCATCGAACCCGAGGCCGTCGCGGACGCGCTCATGAAGGGGATCGAGGAGGACCGCTTCCTGATCCTGCCGCACCCCGAGGTCGCCGGGTACTACCAGGCGCGGGCCGCCGACCCCGACCGCTGGATGGCGAACATGAACCACCTCCAGCAGAAGTGGGAGACCACCGAGTGACCCGCTACGCCGACCGGCCCTGGGTGGCACTGCTCAGCGACGCGCAACGTGGACCCGTGAGCCCCGCCGACACCCTGGTGCACGCCCTCCGGGACGTGGTCGCGCAGACCCCGGACCGCACCGCGCTCGCCTACTTCGACGGGCGGCTGAGCTACCGCGAGATCGACGAACTGAGCGATTCCGTCGCAGGCCATCTGGCCGCCCGCGGTGTGGAGCGGGGCGACCGGGTGGCGATCATGCTCCAGAACTCCCCGCAGTTCGTGCTCGCCCTGCTCGGCGCCTGGAAGGCCGGCGCCACGGTCGTGCCGGTCAACCCGATGTACAAGTCCGGCGAGGTCCGGCACGTCCTGCACGACGCGGAGGTGAGCGCCCTCGTCTGCTCCGACCGCGCCTGGGACGCGTATCTGCGCGAGACCGCCGCGGACTCGCCCGTACGTGCCGTCCTGACGGCCTGTGAACGGGATTTCCAGACCCGCGACGACCCGCGCGTGCTGGCCTTCGAGCGACTCCCCCAGGACGCGGGGGCCGACGATCTCGCCGCCGTCGCCCGGCAGGGACACGGGGCGCCCGGCGACCGCGCCCTCGGCCCGTCCGACATCGCGCTGATCAGCTACACCTCGGGCACGAGCGGCACCCCCAAGGGAGCCACCAACACGCACGGCAACATCATGTACAACGCCGAGCGGCAGCGGACCGGCCTCGCACTGCCCGACGCACCCGTGTACTTCGCGATGGCGCCGCTGTTCCACATCACCGGGATGGTCTGCCAGCTCGCCGCCTGCCTCGACAGCGCGGGCACACTGGTCCTCGCGTACCGCTTCGAGGCGGGGGTCGTGCTCGACGCGTTCGCCGAGCACCGGCCGCTCTACACGGTGGGCCCCTCCACCGCCTTCATGGCGCTGGCCGCCCACCCGGAGGTCACGCCGGACCACTTCTCCTCCTTCGTGAACATCTCCTCCGGCGGTGCCCCGCTGCCGCCGGCCCTCGTCGAGAGGTTCCGGGCCGCTCTCGGGCCGTACATCCGCAACGGTTACGGGCTCACCGAGTGCACCGCACCGTGCGCGTCCGTGCCGCCGGGCCTGGAGGCGCCGGTGGACCCGGCCTCCGGGACCCTCGCGGTGGGCGTGCCGGGCCCGGACTCGGTCGTACGCATCGTCGACGACCTGGGCGAAGAGGTCCCCTTCGGCGAACAGGGCGAGATCCTCGTACGCGGTCCGCAGGTGGTGCCCGGCTACTGGAACCGTCCCGAGGCCACCGCCGAGACCTTCCCGGACGGCGAGCTGCGCACCGGCGACATCGGATTCATGGACGCGAACGGCTGGCTCTACGTGGTCGACCGCAAGAAGGACATGATCAACGCGTCCGGCTTCAAGGTGTGGCCGCGCGAGGTCGAGGACGTCCTCCACACCCACCCGGCGGTCCGCGAGGCGGCCGTCGTCGGGATCCCCGACGGCTACCGCGGAGAGACCGTCAAGGCGTACATCAGCCTGCGTCCGGGTGCTTCCGCGGACCCCGACGCGCTGGCCGCGCACTGCAAGGAGAGACTGGCCGCCTACAAATATCCGCGGCAGGTGGAGATCCTGCCCGAATTGCCGAAGACGGCGAGTGGGAAGATCCTCCGTCGGGAACTGCGTTCTCGGTCCGAGGACTCCCAGTAGAAGACAGCTATAGGTGTGAACGCCCGGAAGGCAGGTGGCGGCAGTGCCCAGGACGACGGACGGTGACGGTACGCCCGTCCCGCAGCGGCTGCTCGCCGCCGCCACCCGGCTCTTCGCGGAGCAGGGCTACGACCGCACCTCGGTGCAGGAGATCGTCGAGGCGGCAGGCGTCACCAAGGGGGCGCTGTACCACTACTTCGGCTCCAAGGACGATCTGCTGCACGAGGTCTACGCCCGCGTGCTGCGCCTCCAGCAGGAGCGGCTCGACGCGTTCGCGGACGCGGACGCGCCGGTGGAGGAGCGGCTGCGGGGCGCGGCGGCCGACGTGGTCGTCACGACCATCGACAACCTCGACGACGCCTCGATCTTCTTCCGGTCGATGCACCACCTCGGCCCCGAGAAGCTCAAGCAGGTGCGGTCCGAGCGGCGCCGCTACCACGAGCGCTTCCGCGCCCTGATCGAGGAGGGCCAGAAGAAGGGCGTCTTCTCCACGGCCACCCCCGCCGACCTGGTCGTCGACTACCACTTCGGCTCGGTCCACCACCTGTCGACGTGGTACCGGCCCGACGGCCCGCTCGGCCCCCAGGAGGTCGCCGACCACCTGGCGGACCTCCTGCTGCGCGCGCTGCGCCCGTAGCCGACCGAAGCACGGACAGCACACTGCGGCCCCACCGTCCGGTGGGGCCGCAGTGCCGTGCTCACACGCTTCCGGTCAGGCGTACTTCTTGATCTCCCGGTGCGCCAGCGAACGCTGGTGGACCTCGTCCGGTCCGTCGGCGAGCTTCAGCGTCCGCGCGGCGGCCCAGAGCTCGGCCAGCGGGAAGTCCTGGCTGACACCGCCCGCGCCGTGCAGCTGGACGGCCTTGTCGAGGATGTCGACGACCGTACGCGGAGTGGCGATCTTGATGGCCTGGATCTCCGCGTGGGCACCCTTGTTCCCGACCGTGTCCATCATCCAGGCCGTCTTCAGGACCAGCAGACGCAGCTGCTCGACGGCGACCCGCGCGTCGGCGATCCAGTTCTGGACGACCCCCTGCTGGGCCAGCGGCTTGCCGAACGCCGTCCGGGACACCGCGCGCCGGCACATCAGCTCGATGGCCCGCTCGGCCATGCCGATCAGCCGCATGCAGTGGTGGATCCGGCCCGGACCGAGCCGCGCCTGCGCGATGGCGAAACCGCCGCCCTCCGCGCCGATCAGGTTGCTCACCGGGACCCGGACGTGATCGAAGACGACCTCCGCGTGCCCGCCGTGCGAGTGGTCCTCGTAGCCGTACACCTGCATCGCGCGCCGGACGTCCAGGCCCGGGGTGTCGCGCGGGACCAGGATCATCGACTGCTGGCGGCGGATGTCGGCGCCGTCCGGGTCCGTCTTGCCCATCACGATGAAGATCTTGCAGTCGGGGTTCATCGCCCCGGAGATGTACCACTTGCGGCCGGTGATGACGTAGTTGTCGCCGTCGCGCTCGATGAGCGTGGTGATGTTCGTGGCGTCGGAGGAGGCGACCTCGGGCTCCGTCATCGCGAACGCGGAGCGGATCTCTCCGGCGAGCAGCGGCTCCAGCCACTGCTTCCTCTGCTGCTCGTCACCGAACTGGGTGAGCACCTCCATGTTGCCGGTGTCCGGAGCGGCGCAGTTCAGCGCGGTGGGCGCCAAGTGCGGGCTGCGACCGGTGATTTCGGCGAGGGGGGCGTACTGGAGATTGGTCAGGCCCGCGCCGTACGAGGAGTCCGGCAGGAAGAGGTTCCACAGCCCCTGCCTGCGGGCCTCGGCCTTCAACTCGCCGACCACGGCGGGCGTGTCCCACGGCGAGGCCAGCAGGGCGCGCTGTTCCTCCGCGACGGCCTCCGCCGGATAGACGTACTCGTCCATGAAGACGAGCAGCTTCTGGCGCAGCTCTTCGGTGCGCGCGTCGAATCCGAAGTCCATGGCGGATCAGCCTTCCTGAAGGGTGGTCAGGCCGTGCTCGATGAAGACGGGGGTCAGTTCGCCGATGCGGTCGAAGCCCGCGCCGACGGTCTGGCCCTTCGTGTAGCGGTAGTGGATGCCCTCCAGGATCACGGCGAGCTTGAACCACGCGAACGCCGTGTACCAGGAGACCGCGGACACGTCGCGCCCCGAGCGCGCGGCGTACCGCTCGACGATCTCGGCCGCTTCCGGATGTCCGGCGGCCGAGGCGGTCGTACTGATGGGGGAGTCGGGCAGGTCGAGCCGCGTGCTGTACATGACGAGCAGGCCCAGGTCGGTGAGCGGATCGCCGAGCGTGGACATCTCCCAGTCCAGGATCGCCCTGATCCGGTCGTCGGGCCCGATCAGCACGTTGTCGAGCCGGTAGTCGCCGTGCACGACGGTGGGCGCGGGGGAGCCGGGCAGTTCGCGCCCCAGGGCCGCGTGCAGCTCGTCGATCCCGGCGAGCTCACGGTTCCTGGACGCGTCCAGCTGCTTGCCCCAGCGGCGCAGTTGCCGGTCCAGGAAGCCCTCGGGGCGGCCGAAGTCGGCGAGACCCACCTCGGCGGGGTCCACCGCGTGCAGTTCGACCAGTGTGTCCACCAGGCCGAGCACCGCGTCGCGGGTGCGCTGCGGGCCGAGCGGGGCGAGCTGTTCGGCGGTGCGGAACGGGGTGCCCTCCATGAACTCCATGACGTAGAACGGGGCGCCGAGCACCGAGTCGTCCTCGCACAGCAGCACGGGGTTCGGGACCGGCACGGCCGTCGGATGCAGCGCGCTGATCACCCGGTGCTCGCGCTTCATGTCGTGCGCCGTGGCCAGCACATGGCCCAGCGGGGGCCGTCGTACGACCCACCGGGCGGTGCCGTCGGAGACCGCGTAGGTGAGGTTCGACCGTCCGCCCTCGATCAGCCGGCCGGTCAGCGGGCCGGTCACCAGTCCCGGCCGCTCACGGTCGAGCAGGTCGCGCAACCGGTCGAGATCGAGACCTGGCGGGTGGTCCGGGCTCATCATTGCTCCTCAGCACACGGGAACTGGATGTGACCATGATGCCGACCAGTCGGTATGTCGTCCAGCGGCTGCGCGAAACGTGATCGGCGTCTCCCCCGGAACGCGCGAACCGGGGGAGACGCCGTCGGGGCCGAGAGGTCAGCGGGTCAGTGGTCGTCCCAGTGGCCGTCGTGCTCGGCGTGCCGGTGGCCGTCGTGCAGATAGTCGAGATGGTCGCCGTGCGCCACGGCCGGGTGCCCGCAGCCCTCGCCGTGCTGGTGGCCGTGCCGGTCGTGCGCCACATGGCCGCTGGGCTCGCACTCGTCCCAGTGCCCCGAGTGCTCGCGGTGCAGATGCCCGTCGTGGGCGTAGTCGACGTGGTCCTCGTGGCGCACCTCGGTGTGACCGCACTTCGGGCCGTGGACGTGCTGGTGGGTGGGGTGCTCCTGGTGAAGGGTGGTCATCGTGCTCACCTTCGGCTGTGACTGACGTGGGTGGTCCGCGAGAGGCGGGAGTGAGGTGAAGAGGGCTGCCCGCGAGACGCGAGGGTGGGGCGACGACCCAGGCTAGCGTCACAAAGTGTCCCGATTCCGGCCATTTCGGGGCGCGTGGCGTCCGAGTATCCCTAAAACACCAACGCCACCGCGCACACGGCGAACGCCAGCGTGCACAGGGTCGCCGCCGTCGCGTGCCGGGGAGCGAGGACGGCCGGGCCGGCCCGGCCCGAGGCCGTCAGCGTCCGGATGCGGCGGTGGGCGACGGCGAGGAAGGCCAGCCAGAGGACACAGCAGAAGGCGCACGCCACGGTCCCGGCGGCGGAGCCGCTGTCGTGCAGGGCCGCCTTCGCGGCGAGCACGGCGACGACGGTGCTGGAGAGGGTCGTACGACGCCAGGCCAGCCGCGTGCGTTCCGGCTGGAGGCCCGGGTCCCGTTCCTCCCGGACGGGCCCGGTCATCCCGCCCAGCCGACGAGGACGACGACGACCATCGCGACCGCGACGACCGCGACGACGATGCTCAGCACCGCCGGGAACCGCGACACCGGCAGGTCCTCGCCGCGGCGCATCGCCCGCTCGCAGCGCACCCAGTGATTGACCGCCCGCAGTGAGCAGAGGACGCCCGCCACCAGCAGCGCCAGGGCGAGCCCCGCCCGCCAGGCCCAGCGCAGGTCCGGCAGGAACTGGTCCACGGCGAAACCCCCGGCGATGAGGGCGAGCGCGGTGCGCAGCCAGGCCAGAAAGGTCCGCTCGTTGGCCAGGGAGAAACGGTAGTCGGGGGTTCCGCCCTCCTCCCGGATCTCCTGGGGCGCGAACCACAACCGGACATGACGTACGAGTTCGATCACGTCCAGACCCTACCGGGGCACCCTCCAGGGGAGGCTGCCGGTGCAGCCCGTCACCGTTCGGGTCATGGGTATCCCCCGTCGCCCGCCGGTCAGCGGGTGCCCGCGTCCGGTATCGGCCCGGCCCCGTGCGGTATCGCCCCGGTCCCGTGCGGTATCGCCCCGGTCCGGGACCCGCCGCTCAGTCCATCGCCCGGTAGTCCCTGAGCCGCTCGTGCGCCGCCAGCCCGTCCGGGACCCAGGTCCACTCCGGCAGTCGGCGCTCCACCTCGTCCTCGGTGAGGAAGTCGTGCCAGGCGACCTCCTCCACCTGCGGGTTCACCGGAAGCTCGCAGCGGACCTCGTACACGGCCGACCACCAGGTCGCTCCGGCCCCGTCGTCGTACAGGAACGTGAAGAGGGGGGTCGGCCGGGGGAGCCCGGAGACGCCGAGTTCCTCCTCGGCCTCGCGGAGCGCCGCGTCGTCGTAGGACTCACCCGCGCCGACGACCCCGCCGACGAACATGTCGTAGAGGGAGGGGAACACCAGTTTGGTGGGGGTGCGCCGATGGACGAAGATCCGGCCCTCCGCGTCCCGCGCCTGGATGAACACGCACCGGTGGCGCAGCCCGCGCGCGTACGCCTCCCCGCGAGGGGACTGCCCGATGACCCGGTCGTTCTCGTCCACGATGTCGAGGATCTCGTCAGCGGCACTCATGGAACCATCCAAGCAGCATGCGGCCGGACCCGGCTTCCTCAATGCGGCTGGAGATCCCGCGAGCGCTCCGGCTCCGCCGTGCCCGAGGGCATCGCCGGGTGCATCCCCAGCAGCACGATCCCCGCCACCACGGCCGCGAGTCCCGCGGCCTGCCAGGCGAGGGCTCCGGCGTCGGTGCGGAGCTGGTCCCCGAGGAAGCCCACCCCGCAGGCGATGCCGGCCAGCGGCTGGGCGGCGGTGAGCGCGGGCAGCGACATCCGCAGGGGCGCGGTCTCGAAGGCGCTCTGGACCAGGATCAGACCGGTGACGCCGAGGACGAGGACCGCGTACGGCTGCCAGCCGGTGAGCAGCTCGCTCCAGCCGCCGTCCCCGAACCGCTGGCCGCTGACCCGGGTGAGCGCGTCCTGGAGGCCGTAGAGCAGCCCGGCGGCCGTGGCGAGCAGCACGGGTCCGGCGCTCAGCCGGGACCGCTTCGCGTAGGTGGTGAGCAGCAGGGCGAGCCCGACCACGATTCCGATGATCAGCCAGTGCCGCAGCGGGTCGTCGACGGCGTCGCCGCCCTGCGGCTGCCCGGCCACTATGAAGGCCGAGACACCGCCCGCCAGCAGCAGGAGCCCGCCCCAGCCCTGTCGGCCCAGCGGCTGTTTGGTCTGATGGCGGGAGAGCGCGAGCGCGAAGAGCAGGTTGGTCGCCAGGAGCGGCTCGACGAGCGTGACCTCGCCCTTGCCGAGCGCGATCGCGCCGAGCACCATGCCGCAGACCATGAGTCCGATGCCGCCCAGCCAGCGCGGGACCCGGATGAGGTCGACCAGGAGGCGGGGGGAGAGGAAGTCGCTCAGCGGGGCGTGCGAGGCCGCGTTCTGCTGGAGCACGAAGCCGAAACCCAGACAGCAGGCCGCGCTCACGGCCAGGACCAGAACCAGAACCGACACGCTGGGTACCTCGAAACATCGGGAGTCGGGGACCACGGTGGAGATTCCCGCCGACTCTAGTGCCAAGGGCCGGATGCCCGTCCCCGGGAGAACCCGGAACCAGGCAGTTGACTCGGTCACCTTTCTTGCCGAAGGATCTGACCGATCAGTAACAAGTGCTGGTCGCCCGTGGAGGTCGACCACCACCAATGTCTCACCAACCAGCGCTGCTGCCGATCGGATCGTGACAAACGTCATCAAGTCGTCCCGTGGCGGCGACCCGATCCGACCAGTCGGAATGTCGAGAGGACGGGCCCATGGCCTACGACGCAGATGTGATCGTCATCGGAGCGGGCCTGGCGGGGCTCGCGGCGACCGCGGAGCTCGTCGACGCGGGCCGCAAGGTGATCCTCCTCGACCAGGAGCCCGAGCAGTCGATCGGCGGCCAGGCGCACTGGTCCTTCGGCGGGCTCTTCTTCGTCGACTCGCCCGAGCAGCGCCGCATGCGGATCAAGGACAGCCACGCGCTCGCCCTCCAGGACTGGATGGGCACGGCCGCCTTCGACCGGCCCGAGGACCACTGGCCGCGTCAGTGGGCCGAGGCGTACGTCGACTTCGCGGCCGGCGAGAAGCGGCCCTGGCTGCACGGGCAGGGGGTCCGCTTCTTCCCGGTGGTGGGCTGGGCCGAGCGCGGCGGCTACGACGCCAACGGGCACGGGAACTCCGTGCCGCGCTTCCACATCACCTGGGGAACCGGGCCCGGCCTCGTCGCGCCCTTCGAGCGGCGGGTACGGGAGGGGGTCGCCCGTGGTCTGGTAGAGCTGCGCTTCCGCCACCGGGTCACCGGTCTGTCCCGCGGCGCGGGCTCCGTCGACACCGTCACCGGAGAGATCCTGGAGCCGTCCGGCATCGAGCGCGGCCAGGCCAGCAGCCGCGCGGTCACCGGCGCCTTCGAACTCAAGGCCCAGGCCGTGATCGTCACCTCCGGCGGTATCGGCGGCAACCACGACCTCGTCCGCGCCAACTGGCCCGAGCGGCTGGGCACTCCGCCCGAGCGGATGATCTCCGGCGTCCCCGCCCACGTCGACGGCGCCATGCTCGGGATCGCGGAGGAAGCCGGCGCCCGCCTCATCAACCGCGACCGCATGTGGCACTACACCGAGGGCATCCAGAACTGGAGCCCCATCTGGGACAAGCACGGCATCCGCATCCTGCCGGGCCCCTCCTCCCTCTGGCTGGACGCGCGCGGCAACCGCCTGCCGGTACCGCTCTTCCCGGGCTTCGACACCCTCGGCACCCTCGAACACATCATGCGCACCGGGCACGACTACACCTGGTTCGTGCTCGACCAGAAGATCATCGGCAAGGAGTTCGCGCTCTCCGGCTCCGAGCAGAACCCCGACCTGACCGGCAAGTCGATCCGGGGCGTCCTCGGGCGGGCCCGCGCCGATGTGCCCGCTCCGGTCAAGGCGTTCATGGACCAGGGCGTGGACTTCGTCGTCGAGAAGGACCTCGGCGCGCTGGTACGCGGGATGAACGCGCTCACCGAGAAGCCGCTCATCGACGAGGCGGCCCTGCGCCGCGAGATCGTCGCGCGCGACCGGGAGATCGCCAACCCCTTCACCAAGGACCTCCAGGTCATGTCGATCCGCGGGGCCCGGAAGTACCTCGGCGACAAGCTGATCCGCACCGCGACCCCGCACCGCATCCTCGACCCCAAGGCGGGCCCGCTGATCGCGGTGCGCCTGAACATCCTGACCCGCAAGACCCTCGGCGGCCTGGAGACCGACCTCTCCTCGCGGGTGCTGACCGACGGCGGCGAACCGCTGGAGGGCGTGTACGCCGCCGGTGAGGCCGCCGGGTTCGGCGGCGGCGGAGTCCATGGATACCGGTCGCTGGAAGGCACCTTCCTCGGCGGCTGCCTCTTCTCCGGCCGTACGGCGGGCCGGGCGGCGGCCAAGGCGGTGGGCTGATCACGTCCGGAACGGGACGGCCGTCCACCTCGCCGGAACGGGACGGTCGTCCATGTCATGCGGACGGGCGGCCGTTGTCATCAGGACACGGCCGCCGTTCACGTTGCAGGGACAAGTCGGCCGTCCAAGTCGCCGGAACAAGGCGGCTGTTCAGGGCGTTTTGGGGCGATGCCCGCCAACTGTGTGCCATACAGGGGTAGTTGACACGTGTAGCACGATGACCGGAGCTTGACTTGAACCCGTGGCTCCGGGTTTGCTGTGCGTGATCACACTTTGACGAACCGCGCCTGTGAGGTTGAGCAGCGGTGTCACCACCCCCACCACCGCTGGGCCGCGGTCGCAAGCGCGCGGCCCAGGCCTTCGACGCCGCCCTCGACGACGCCGAACTCGTCGCCGCACGCACCTCGTTGAGCCAGGGGCGGTGGACCGACGTCCGCGACCTGCTGGCGGCGACCGGCGACGACTGGGACCGCCGCGGACACCGCGTCACCGTCCTCGCGCAGGAGTCCGCGACCCTCGGCTGGGCCCGTGACTGGCAGCTCGCCGAGCCGGAGGCCCCCGACGCGGCCGTACTCCTCGGCTGCGCCACCGTGGAACGCGCCCTGCACGGCAAGGCGCGCCCTGAGCACGCCCGCGACGCCTGCCGCGCGGCGGCGGCACTCGCCCCGGCCGACCCCACCCCCTGGCTCGGACTGCTCCTCCTGGAGCGCTCGCTCGGCACCGAGGACGATGTGGTCCGGCTCTTCGACGAGGTGCGCCACCGGCACGCCGGCCATCACCACGCGCATCACCTGATGGTCGCCCGGCTCGCCGAGCGCCGTGCCGCGGCGGGCCAGGACCCTCTGCACGAGGTGTACGACTTCGCCAACTGGGCGGCCGAGCAAGGGCCCGCCGACTCGCCGCTCGCGATCCTTCCGGTCGTCGCGCACGCCGAGCGCTTCCGTGTGCTCGCCGGCTCCGGGAGCGAGGCCACCGACCCGGTCGCCTCCGGCCACTGGGCCGGGCGCCGGGCCCGCCAGGTGATGAAGGCCGCCTTCGACTGGTGGCTGGAGTGGGAGCACGAGGACCATCCCCGACGGCTCGTCGACCTCAACTTCCTTGCCCACGCCAAGGTCTGCGAGGGCAGGGAGGCCGAGGCGGCCGCCCTCTTCCACCGCATCGCGGAGCATGCCACCCCGGCTCCCTGGTCGTACCCGGACCGCGATCCGTACCAAGCCTTCCGTGCCGCGCGCGACAGCGTGCTCGGCACGGGGTGAACGCCCCCTGACCTGACATCCGAAAGGACGACCCCGCGATGACGACGGGCAGTTCGAGCACATCGAGTACGTCGAACACGGGCAGACCGGCCGCCGACGACGGCGGCATCAGCACGTTCAAGGGACAGGACCGCGCCCTGCGCGCCGGCCGGCTGGGCACGGGAGGCCTGCTGCTGTCCGTCCTCGCGGCGACCGCCCCGCTCATGGTGGTCGCGGGTGTCATGCCCGCAACATTCGCGGTGATGGGTATCGTCGGGCAGCCGCTGCTCTTCGTCATCCTCGGCATCGTCCTCGTGCTCTTCAGCGTCGGGTACGCCGAGATGAGCCGGCACGTCCACAACGCGGGCGCCTTCTACGCCTACATCTCGCGCGGGCTCGGCGGCACCCCGGGAGCGGGCGCCGCCGCGGTCGCCCTCGTCGCCTACAGCGCGCTCCAGGTCGGCATCTACGGACTCTTCGGCTTCGAGGTCTCCGGCCTGTTCGCCACCTACCTCGACACCCAGGTCGCCTGGTGGATACCGGCGTTGGCCGCCGTACTCGTCGTCGGCGCGCTGGCCTGGCTGAAGATCGACGTCAACGCGTGGGTGCTCGGCGTGCTGCTCGTCATCGAGGTCACGCTCGTCGTCGTCTTCGACGTCGCGGCCGTCGGCGACCCGGCGGGTGAGGGGCTGTCGCTGCACGCCTTCAACCCGGACACCCTCACCGGGGCGGGCGTCGGCACCGCGCTGTGCTTCTGCATCGCGGCCTTCACCGGCTTCGAACAGGCCCCGGTGTACGCCGAGGAGACGAGCCGCCCGCACATCCTCGTGCCGCGCGTCATGTTCCTCGCCATCGGCTTCGTCGCCGTCTTCTTCGCGATCAGCTCCTGGGCGCTCACCGTCGCGACCGGACCCTCCGCGATCGTCGGGACCGCCCAGAAGCAGAGCGCCGGGCTGCTCTTCTTCCTCACCGAGTCTCGGCTCGGCTCCACCTTCACGGACGTCCTGCACGTGCTGTTCGTGACCGGCATGTTCGCGGCGCTGCTCAGCTTCCACAACGTCGTGGCGCGGTACGCCTTCGCCATGGGCCGCGAGGGTCTGCTGCCCAGCGCCTTCGGCCGCACCTCCGGCGCCAGCGGCGCCCCCGGCACGGGCTCGCTCCTGCACACCGTCGTCTCCCTGATCGTGGTCGGCGGCTTCGCCCTGGCCGACGACAAGCCGACCGGCGACCCGACCGCGCCCGTGCTGCAGCTGTTCACCTGGGGCGGCAACGTCGGAGCGCTCGGCGTCACCCTCCTGATGGCGTCCGCCTCCCTCTCGGTCGTCGTGTTCTTCGTCCGCCGCGGCGCGGCTCGCGCCCAGGCCTGGCGTCTGGTCACCTCCGTGATCGCGGGCATCGCCCTGCTCGTCATCGCGGTCTACACGGTCAAGGACTTCGACGTGCTCGTGGGCGCGGGTCCGGACTCCGCCCTGAACCTGCTGCTGCCCGCCGTCATCGGGGTCGCCCTGGTCGTCGGACTGGTCCAGGGACTGGTGCTGCGCTCCCGCAAGCCCGAGGCACACGCCCGGATCGGCCTCGGCAACGAGGCGTTCCAGTTGGACAAGGCGGCCGATTCCGCCTCCTGATGAGGCCCTCCCGTCCTCTCCGGGGCCCTTCAACCCGGACAGGACGTGAGAAGAGATGACGGAACGCTGACGGGCACCCGCCACCGCTGGATTTTTGGGGGTCGCGGGTGCTCGAATCAGTGGGTGAACACTGAACGGCCCGGGGAACCGGACCCGGAGCGACCGCGATCGCGGAAACCGGAGCGGCCGGAGCCGCGGGAGCCTGAGCGGCCCGAACCGCGGGAGCCTGAGCGGCCCGAGCCGCGGGCTCCCGAAGAATCCGAGGGGCCCGGGGAGCGCGGCAGGCCGATCGGCCGGCGGGTGCTGCTCGGCACGCTCGGACTCGGCGCCCTCGGCGTACTGACCGCGCCCACGCTCCAGCGCGGGATGGAATCCTTCCTCGCCGGCGCCTCCGAGAAGGACCCCACCGGTCTGACGGGGCTGCTGCCCAACGGGGGCGGCTTCCGCTACTACTCGGTGGCCTCCTCCGTACCGCACAAGAACGAGACGAACTACCGCCTCACCGTCGACGGCCTGGTCGACCACCCCACCAGCTACACCCTCGCCGACCTGCGCGCCCTGCCCCAGACCCGGCTGGTGCACGACGTCCAGTGCGTCACCGGCTGGCGGGTGCCCGGCACCCCCTTCGAGGGCGTACGGCTGTCCCATCTCCTCGACGCCGCCGGAGTGCACCACTCGGCCGGGGCGATCCGCTTCACCTGCTTCGACGGGACGTACACGGAGAGCCTCACCCTGAGGCAGGCCCGCCGCGCGGACGTCCTGGTGGCCCTGCGCATGCAGGACAAGTCCCTCGGCCACAACCACGGCGGTCCGGTCCGCCTCTACGTGGCCCCCATGTACTTCTACAAATCCGCCAAGTGGCTCTCCGGCATCACCGTCACCGAGGACGTCCGTCCCGGTTACTGGGAGAACCGGGGGTACGACGTCGACGCCTGGGTCGGCCGTTCGAACGGACGCGACGATGAACCCACGAGTTGACGACACCCCGGCCGTGTCCGCGCACTCCTCCCACGTACGGCGCTTCAGCCGGGCCGAGCGCTGGGTGCACCGGGTCACGGCCCTGCTGATGGGTGTGTGCGTGGCCACCGCGGCCTGCCTCTACATCCCCCAGTTCGCCGAACTGGTCGGCCGCCGCGAACTCGTCGTCCGCGTCCACGAATGGGCCGGTCTCATGCTTCCGGTGCCGGTCCTGGCGGGCCTGGCCTCCCGTGCGTTCCGCCGCGACCTGGGCTTCCTGAACCGCTTCGGCCCGCACGACCGGGTGTGGCTGCGGGCGGCGCTGCGCCGCGACAAGGACCGGGAGTCCCGCCCCGCCGGCAAGTTCAACGCCGGACAGAAGATCTACGCCGCCTGGATCGCCGGGGCCACGCTGGTGATGGTGGGCACGGGCCTGCTGATGTGGTTCACCCACCTCACCCCGCTGATGTGGCGCACCTCGGCGACCTTCGTCCACGACTGGCTGGCCCTCACCATCGGGATCGTCCTCGCGGGCCACATCGGCATGGCGCTGGGCGACCCGGAGGCGCGGCGGGGGCTGCGTACGGGATCGGTGAGCCGGCAGTGGGCCGACCGCGAACATCCGCTGTGGCGGCCGTGAGCGGATGCTC
>NZ_JBHWVI010000137.1:913-23625 GCF_042737005.1 Streptomyces sp. NPDC060027 | reverse complement strand
GGCCGCGGGCGTCCTGGCGCCGGCCCTTGGCGTCCTCGCGCGGGCCGGAGGCCGCCACGTACGGGCCCCGGGCACCCTCGCGCGGCCCGGGCGGGTCGACGTCCTCGAACGGGGTGGGCGTCGCGGCCCTCTCCGGCTCGCAGGGCTTCGGCTCCGGCCGGGGCACCAAGCTGGCGGTGGTCCAGACGGGCCCGGACAGCGCCCTCGCCTTCGAGGCACGCGGTTCGGCGGGCAACGACGACGCGACGTGCACGGAGGGCATCCTCGTCTACCGGGTCCGCAGCGAGACCGAGTCGGGCAGCGGTCCCATCCAGGTCCTCGACGTCCACCCCCGCACCGAGGCCTGCTGGGAGGACTCGGTGTACCCGCCCCTGGCGGACGCGCCGATGGGCCTCGGCGAGAGCTTCACCGTGCCGGGCGCGAAGGTCCGCGTCGAGGTGGAGGACCGGACGGTGTCGGGATCCTGGACGGTGAAGATCACGACAGGCTGAGCCCGTGTGGCACCGGTCCCTGGGAGGGGAGACGGGGGCGGGGCCCGGGCGTCGGGCCGCGCGAGGGGGCGGGGCGCGCGAAGGGGAGGGGCGCGCGACGCGGGAGGGGTGCGACGCGGGCGGAAGGGTGTGGAAACGACGAGAGCGGGATGCTCGCGTTTCCGCGAATCATCCCGCTCTCGTTGGCGTGCGCCGCCAGGGACTCGAACCCCGGACCCGCTGATTAAGAGTCAGCTGCTCTAACCAACTGAGCTAGCGGCGCCTGCTGACGTCGTAGACCTTAGCATCCTGATCGGCGGGAGGAAAAATCGATATCCGCACCGCCGCCGACGCCGCGGCACGGGCCGCCCGTACGGCCGCCCAGAGCAGGATCTCGGGGCCGGGAAGCCAGGGCTGCCGCGTGTCGGGGGCGACCAGCCAGCGGGAATCGGACCGGACGGCATCCGGCCCGCCGCCGGCGTTCAGGGCGGGCACGGTGACCGCGTCCCCCATGCCGTGGCAGAGCAGCGGCGGCACCTCCCGGCACCGCCCCACGTGCCCGCCCCGCCCCGCGGCGGCGCGCTCCCCGGCCGCACGCCCCGCGGCGGCGCCCGAGCCCCACTCCTCCCACTCCATCAGCGAGGGGAGCCGCTGGGCGGTGCCGGGCGCGGCGAACAACAGCATCCGCCCGCGGTACGCCGCCACCGGGCCCGAGCCCGGTCCGTCGTCCCAGAGCCGGTCGAGCATCCGCCGGCCGAAGAGCGCCGGCGCGCTGACGACGTCGAAGGCGCTGCCGCAGGGCAGGACGACCGGGGCGCTCGGCCGCTCGCTCCAGAGGGCCAGCGTGCTGCGCGGATACGGTCCCGCCGAGGCGAGCCAGGCGGCTCCCTCGGAAGTGACACCCGAGACGTCCAGCCGCTCGGGAAACGGCGCTCCGGGGCTGTGGGGGGTGGTGCTTGCCGGGTTCCGTGTGCTGCTCATGCCGAATACATCTACCCGTGGTGAGCGCCCGGTCCCGGAGGGTTGCCGGAAACCGGGACAGGACCGGCTGAGGTGGAGTATCTTGCCCGGCTGGCATATGCCACGCGGGTGCCGGGAGGGCATGGGACGACGGACGGGAGGGCATGGGACGACGGAGGCGGAACCCTCCCTCCGCCCAGTCCCGAGCCGCTCCCGGCCCCGGGGCGCGAGGGTCAGATCGGGTCGGTCACACCGTGACCGTGGCCGTTGCCCTCCGTGCCCCGAAGCAGGTCCTGGCCGAACTCGACCATCTTCTTCGCGTAGTCCTCGGTCCACTCGGCCCGCTCGGCGATCGAGGCGGCGGTCAGCCGGTCGAAGCGGCGCGGATCGGCGAGCTGCGCGGCGGCGATGGCCTGGAACTCGACCGCCCGGTCCGCGGCGGCGCGGAAGGCGTGCGTCAGCTCCGTGGCCCGGTCCAGCAGCGCGCGCGGATCGTCGATCGACTCCAGGTCGAAGAAGTGCTCCGGATCCCCCGCGGCTTCCGCGGGCTCGAAGAGCAGGGGCGCGGGGCGTAGCCGCGGTTCGTTCCGACGCGGCGTGGGCTCCGCCATGTCTTCTCCTCCTCGTACGGTTCAGGGGCCCCTCTCGGTAAAGGGCCACCGTCCATTCTCCCCCGCTCGCGCAAGTGGGCCCGAAGGGCCGAGTGCGCCCCCTCGGCCGGGATTCCGCCGGCCCGGTGCGCCCGGAGCGGGGCTCAGGGCCGCCACGCCACCCGATGCTCCGCCAGATGGGACAACACCGCGTGATTGGCTTCCCAACCGTCCGGGAATTTCACGGTGACTCCCAGCTGTACCGGCTCGGTGGACGGATGGTCGTCCAGCAGCTCGGTGACCCCTTCCCGGCAGACCACGATGCACGCGTGCCGGTGCCGGGACGCGAGAACGCACAGCCGCCCCGTCTCCAGATGGAACGCCGTGGCGTCCGGCCGCCCCGACAGCGGATGCAGGACGACGGTGACGTCGAACTCCCGCCCCTGGAGCCGGTTGGCCGTGTCGACGGTGACCTCCGCGACACCGAGGGCGGTCAGCGCCGCCCGTACGGCCGCGGCCTGGTCCCGGTGCGCCGTGCCGACGGCGATCCGGTCGGCCGTCAGCGGCACCGGATCCTCCGCCCGCTCCGAGGTGGCCGCGCCACCCCGGTCGAGCAGCCGCCGGACGACCTCGGCCACCGCGCGCACCGCCTCCGGGTCCGTACGCGGTGTGTGCCGGGCGGGCAGCTCCAGCAGTCCCCAACCGGACTCGGCCGCCTCGTCGATGACCCGGTCGGTCCCCGAACCGTCCGAGGGGACACCGAAGTTCAGCCGCCGGTCGCCGTGGCCGGTGCCGCTGCGGAACGGCGTGTACGGATAGAAGGCGTGCGAGACCAGGGGCGCCGCCGACGCGGGCAGCCGCCAGGACACCGGAAGCCGGTGCTGCGGCAGCTGCGGATTGTGCGCGAGCAGGGTGGTCACCGCGGACGCCGACGGGTCGTACGACAGACCCGCCCACTGCTCCGAACCGACGATCGCGAACGGGTCCAACTGCCCCGGATCGCCCACGAACAGCGCCCGCTCGAAGAGCCCGGCGACGGCGAGCAGCGCGTCCGAACGCATCTGGTACGCCTCGTCGACGATCGCGTGCCGCCACGGCTCGACGCCCTTGACATGGGCCCACTTCGCGGCGGTGGAGATGACGACGTCGAGGCCCGCCAGGTCGGCCGCCTTCGTCGACTTGCGCACCTGGTCCAGACCGTCGAGCGCCTTGTCGTACGGGTCGGAGTCGCTGCTGTGCAGCCGCCCCACGGGCAGCTCCGGGGCCTTCTCGGCGAGCCGCAGCACCAGGTCGTCGACCTGGGCGTTGGTCTGCGCGATCACCATCAACGGGCGCCCGGCGGCCGCCAGTTCGAGTGCGGCCCGGACGACGAGGGTCGACTTGCCGGCGCCCGGCGGCGAGTCGACCACCACGCCGCGGTCGGTGCCGTGCAGGGTGTCGCGCAGGATCGCGTCGGTGGCGCGGCCGGCCTCGGCACCCGGGTCGAAGACGGCGGTCACAGGACGTCCTCCTCGGTCACCGGGTCCGGCAGCGGCAGGGCGTCGG
Source organism: Streptomyces sp. NPDC060027 (assembly GCF_042737005.1). Lineage (NCBI taxonomy): Bacteria > Bacillati > Actinomycetota > Actinomycetes > Kitasatosporales > Streptomycetaceae > Streptomyces > Streptomyces sp. NPDC060027. Next base: position 20,060 of record NZ_JBHWVI010000137.1, on the reverse strand, counting down.
GCTCACCCGGCGGCCCTCCGTGCGTCCACGGTGTCTCCTCCGGGTCGGGCAGCTTGGCGCCGCCCCGCTGTTCGTGCTCGAAGAGGGTGAAGCAGACGAGGTCCCCCTTCTCCGGCACGGACCCGGACTCGGGTTCCTTGCCGCGCCCCATCTTGTCGACGATCCGCAGCACCAGGGCCGCGCCCTCGTCGTCGGCCGCCACGAACTCCGCCGCCTGAGGTTTCCCGCCCAGCGAGCGGTACACCCTGGCCCGTTCGCCCAGGTGCGGTCGGTCGTCCGTGCGGACGGTCACCAGCGGGCGGGGGCTCGGCCGCTTGCCCTCGCTGTACGCCATCACGACATCGGTGACCTCTCCCGCGAACGCCTCCCCGGCGAGCCGCCGGCCCGCCATGACCAGCGGGTCGTCCAGGGCCTCCTGGGCTTCCAGGCGGGCCTGTTCGCGCTCGCGCGTGGCCAGTTTGTTCGCGGCGGTGACCGCGTCGTCGCGGCGCGGCTGCGGCGGCTCGCCCGCCACGACCCGGTCACGGTGTCCGGTGAACGACCAGCGGTCGCGGGTCCACCGGTCGGCGGCGTGCGCCCCTTCCGGCAGCGTGCGCAGCAGGTCGAGCCCGTGCCAGACCGCGTCCCAGGTGGGCCGTGCGACGCGCTCGACGAGAGCGCGGATCTCGCGCTCCGCGGCGGTGAGTTCGCCGAGCCGGTCGTCCGCCTCGATGCCGTCCTCGGCGGCGGCCAGCGCCGTGCGCGCGCGGTCGTAGCGCTCGATGGCGGGGGCCAGCAGCTGGTTGTCGAAGGCGGGATCGGTGGCAGGTCCGGCGGGCGGGCAGACGAGCTGGCCCCCCGCGTCCCGCCGGAGCTCGGCCCGCACCGCGGCCTCGGCGCCCGGCTCCCCGTCCGGCGGGTCGATCCAGGCGAGCAGCGCGCCGAGGTGCTGGTCCTCCAGACTGCTCTGCCCGGTGGCCCAGTGCCGGGACACGACGTCGGTGAGGGCGAGGAGCAGGGCCGAGCCGGGCACCCGGGCGCGCTCGCCGAAGTGGGTCAGCCAGCGCCCGAACAACGGCACCCGGGGCGGCGCCGGATGCGGGGTCTCGGGATCCTGCTCGGCGGTGCGGCGAAAGCGCGTGGAGCGCCCGAGGAGGCGGACGAACTCGATGCCCGCCCGGCCCGGCACGATCAGCTGCGGCGCGTCCGCGCACAGCTCGACCTCGACCTTGACGCGCTTGCCGGTCTCCGGGTCGGTCTCGCTGCGCTCGGCCGCCTCGACCACGTCCGCGTATGTGTCGATGTACGGCAGGACGACGTCCGCCAGCTCGGCGAGGAACGCGAAGCGCAGGTCGCGGTCGCGGGGCTGCGGCACGACCAGCAGCCGGGGCGCCTCCCGGTCCGTGCCGACCAGCGCGCCGAGCGGGGCTCCCGCCTCACCGGCGGTGGTGAGCGGCACGAACACCATCGGCCGCTCGGCGAGATGGCGGTGGAGCACGGTGGCGGCGGGCTGTGCCCGGCCGCTCTCGACGGCCTCCAGCCGGGCGAGGGTGGCGATCAGCGACATGCGGTCGCCTCCCGTCCGCCCGGGACGCCGCCCACCGGCCCCGGGACGTCGCCGCCCACCGGCCCCGCGGTGCCGGACGCCTGGCTCTGCGGCACCCCGGCCTTCCCGGCGCGGGCCTCCGGAACCGTGCCGCTCAGGGCCTCCGCCCGCAGCAGCGCCGCTCTCCTGAGCGCCGCGACGGCCGGGTCCCCGGGGTCGCCGGCCTCCCCGTGCGCCGCCGCCAGTACGTCCGTGACGGTCGTCAGACCGCCCAGCTCCGCGCGCAGCGAGCGGCCCAGGGACGTCACCGCGCCCTCGGCGCGCGAACGGGCGCGGCAGTGGAAGGCCAGCTCGCAGGCGGACAGGCACTCGGGCGCGTAGGTCGCGGGGACCGCCTCGACGGCGGTGATCAGCTCCTCGGCGGGAAGGCCGGGGGAGAAGCAGCTGCCCTCGGGGAGGGCGGCCGCGATGTCCTCGACGCGGGTGAGCCGGTCGAGCTGGCGGCGGGTGACCGCCCGCTGCTTGCGGACGTCGACGGCCGAGGCGGTCGGAAGGTTGGAGAAGTCCTTGGGGCAGACCAGGAGGACGCGGTGGCGGACCGCGGGGGCGGGATCGAGGCGGGCGGCGACCTCCTCCAGGGCGAGGACGTACACCGCGGACTGCCGGGCGGCGGCGCCCACCTTGGCCGGGTCGGCCGAACCGTCCAGCATGGGGAACGACTTGATCTCGACGACCGTCCAGTCGCCGTCCGGGTGCACGACCACCGCGTCCGGCTCCAGGAACGCGGCGGAGCCCGCGACGTCCAGGGCGAGCATGGGGTGGTCGAGCAAGGTCCAGGAGCCGGCCTCGGTGGCCTCGCGCAGCGCCAGCTCCGTGCGCTTCGCGCGTCCCTCGGGGCCGACCGCGCTCAGGTCGGGCACCGCACCCGAGCCCGGCGGTTCGGCGCCGGGGTCCAGCTTCTCGTGCACCAGCCGCAGCAGCTCGGCACCGCCGTCGGCCTTGACCCGCGCCTCGAACGCGTTGCCTCGCATGAACGCGAACTGCGACATCCCGAACGCGGACGGCGCGCCGAGCGCGCTCGCCAGCTTCGCCTTGTCGACACCCGCGCCGTCCAGCAGGGCGCGGCGGTCGCACCCGGGGTTGGCGGCGAGCGCCGCGAGGGCGCGCGCGTCGAGCGCCTTCGGTGCGACGTCCGGACCGCGCAGCTCAGCGAGCTGCTGCCGCAGCGCCGTCCCCCGCGTCCGTGGGAGAGGCACCCGGTTCGGCTCCCGGCCCGGTTCGGGACTCGCGCTGTCGGGGAATTCGTTCACCCGTGGAAGTCTGGCATCCCGCACTGACAATCGCGGAACCCTCGCCCCGGGAGGCACCCGCGACCCAGGGGGCGCGGACCGCCAGGTACGTCCGCAGGCGGTTCGCCGTCCGCATCACGAACGGGGTCAGCAGCAGTCCGGCACCCATGACCGCGGCGCCCGCGACGGCGTCCAGGAAGTAGTGGTTGGCCGTGCCCATCACGACGATCGTGGTGACCAGCGGATAGACGACACCGGCGACCTTGGCGGCGGGCGTGCGGCCGTGGCGCCACAGCATCACTCCGCACCACAGCGCCCAGCCCACGTGCAGGCTCGGCATCGCCGCGTACTGGTTCGTCATCCCGCCCAGACCGCGCGGCGCGCTCGCCTCGCCGCCCCACCAGCCGTAGTCGCTGTACTGGGCCATCGTGTCGACGAAGCCGTGGCCGGACGACAGCAGCCGGGGCGGGCAGGTCGGCAGCAGGGTGAAGCCGATCAGGCCCAGGAAGGTGGAGGTCATCAGCCAGGTGCGGGCCGCGCGGTAGCGCACGGTCCGGGAGCGGAAGAGCCAGATCAGGATCGCGGGCGTCACCAGGTAGTGCAGCGACGCGTACCAGAAGTCGGCGGGGACGCCCAGCCAGGCCTGACGCGTGAACAGCCGGTTCAGCGGATGTTCCGCGTTGAGGTAGAGGACCTTCTCGATGCGCAGGATGTCGAGGCCGTGACCGACCGCGCCGGCGGTGTCGCCCCGGGCGAGCAGCCGGCCCGCCGAGTACGACGCGTACACGAGCAGGATCAGCGGGAGCTCGGTCCACCAGCGGAGCCGGGCGGTCGCCGCCGTGGACGCGCGCAGCTCCGTCCACCGGCGCAACCGGGCGCGTGGCGCCGCTTCGGTACGCGGTGCGTCGGTCTGCGGCATCCGATCGCCCTCCCCCATCTGTTTGTGGTGGCCCGACAGTACGCAGTCTGCTGACGACGGTCCGTGGCCAACCGGATTTTACGATGAACGCGAATGCCCCGACGGGGCGCCCCCGGTCCTCAAAGACGCGGAGATCGCCCCCCGGGTTGCCCCGGGCGGGGGTGAGCGATGATGGAGTGACCCACTCCTCAGTCGTCATCGAGTGAGCCGACCCCTCACTCGTGCCGCCCGTTCCGGAAAGGCTCCTCTTCATGGCACCGCGCATCCTGCTGGCCCGGCACGGACAGACGGACTGGTCGCTGTCCGGAAAGCACACCGGCAGGACCGACATCCCGCTCCTGGAAGAGGGCCGGCGCGGCGCCAAGCTGCTGGGCGAGCGGCTCCACCGGGCGCCCTTCGACGGGCTCTCCGGTGTCGAGGTGCGCACCAGCCCGCTCTCGCGCGCGCGGGACACCTGCGAACTCGCCGGTTTCGGGGAGCGCGCGACCACCTGGGACGCCCTCATGGAGTGGGACTACGGCGCCTACGAGGGCATGACCCCGGCGGAGATCCAGGGGATCCGCCCGGGCTGGTTCATCTGGAGCGACGGGGTCCCCGAGGGGGAGACGCTGGAGCAGGTCACCGCGCGCGCGGACGAGGTCGTCTCATGGGCGCGCTCGGCGGACCGCGATCTCCTGATCTTCGCGCACGGCCACATCCTGCGTTCCATAGGCGCCCGCTGGCTGGGCCTGCCGCTGGACTTCGCGGCCCGCATCCGCCTCAACCCGACCTCTCTGTCGGTGCTCGGCTGGGCCTACGAGGAGCCCGCGATCGAGGTCTGGAACGACTGCGGGCACCTGAGCGCCTGACCGGCGTTTCACGGCACCCTCACGCCGTGCGCGGCAGGCTCGCGTGGCGGTCGAGGAACGCGGAGACGCCCGAGGCCCTGCGGTGCGGGAGCAGAACGCGGGCCGTCGCGGCGAGCATGATCTGGATGCGGGAGGACTGGACCTCGTTCAGCAGGTCCAGGACGCGCAGACCGGCGGCGGCGGCCTCGTCGGGGCGGCCGCCACGGGCCAGGTCGTCGGCGAGTTCCGCGGTGTACAGGGCGATGTTGCGGGTGAAATGCGGGTCCTGGAGGTGGGCGGCGCGGCGTGCGTGGCGGGCCGCCCGGGGCCAGTCGCCCAGCGTCGACCAGCACTGCGCCTCAAGACCCTCCAGTTCCGCCTCTCCGTAGAAGGTCATCCACTCGGGGTCCGTCTCCGAAGGACCCCGCTCGTAGAGGGCCTGCGCGCGCGCCATCGCCTGCTCGCACCCCTTGCGGTCGGCGAGCCCGGCCCAGCCGCCCGCCTCGCGCAGCGCGAGCAGCGAGAGCAGGCGCGGGGAGCCCAGGGGCCGCGCGGCGCGCTGTGCCGCCTGGGCCGCGCGCACGGCCTCGCGGGGGCGCCCCGCGTCGCGCGCCAGGAACGCCGTGTTGCAGAAGGCATGGGCCTCCAGGCCCGGGTCGCCCGCCATCCGGGCGGTCGCGAGGGCCTCCGCGTAGTGCGAGCGCGCGTCGTCGAAGCGCCCGGAGTCGTGTGCCAGCCATCCCACCGAGATGGCCAGTTCGCCCGCGCCGGCGTACAGCCGGTCGGCGGTGGCCTGCCGGGTGGTGCCCGCGTCGAGCAGCGCGTACGCGGTGCGCAGCGGTGCCGCCGCGCGCCGGTAGAGCCCGTCGGCCCCGTGCCGGTCGTCGAGCAGCCGGATCTTGCGGACGGCCTCTTCGAGGGTGCCCGCCTCGGACGTACCCGCCCGGTGGACGCGTCGTTCGGCGGCCGCGGCGCTGCCGCCGAAGGCACCCGCGAAAGGTCCCATCGAGGCAGCCGCCACGGTGGCGGTGCCTCCCGTCATGAATGCGCGACGCTGCACGTCGCTCTCCTCGTGGTTCTGATCGCGTTTCTCGTACGGGTCGTACGGGTCGCACGAGCGGTGCGGGTCGTACGGATCAAGCGGATCGAGCGGGTCGTGCGGGTCGTGCGGATGGTGCGCGGTGTACGGCGTCGGGAGGTGATGCGGGTCCGGCGTCTCATACGTCTCGCACGCCCCGCCCGTCTCAGAGGGGGCATGCGAAGGGCTCGTGGAGTGCGTGAGGGGTGCCTCGTCCATCTCGCGCGCCCCGCGTCCGCGTACCCATGAGCGGGGAGCGAAACCGAGGTCGGTCAGCGTGCGGCCGGGGAACATGTGCAGGAACACCCGCTCGTACGCGTAGTTGGGACAGCGGATCTCGCCCGCCTCGACGCGCCCGATGTAGCGCGCGTCGCAGCTGACCCGCTCGCCGATCTCGCGCGCGGCCCGCCGCACCGCCGCGGCGAACTCGCCCGGGGAGCGCTGGCCGCGCAACCGCCGGAAAGCGAGATTCGGCCGCGGTGGCCGGGGGGACGGGGACGAGGTCACCGTTGACGACGCCATGGCCGGGCCCTCTCTTGCGAACCGTCGAACCATGCCGGAAAGCGGGGCGAGTTGACCGGGTTGTGCCCAGTAGGTGCCCTGCTTCCGGCGGGGCAAGAACGTACCCGCTGTGACAACGCCACCACGCTCGGTTTGGCTACAAACCGGATATCTCATCCACGATCTGCCATGAACTGCCATCCTTTGTGGCGGAGTTTCGCCGTAGCCGTTGACGTCCTGCCGCGTTGAACCGGGTGGACCGGGAGCCGCCCGAACTCCCGACCCACTCGTCATGAGGAGGGGTTCCGTTGGAGGCCGGGATGCAGACCAGACAGAGCATCGAGTTCCGTACACCGCCGTCGACCGCGCAGCACGGACCGTCCAAGGAGAGCGGCGTCCCGCTGCGGCCGGTCACCGAGTGCGAGCTGGTGACCGTTCCCGCACGCCAGGGACTGGAGGCGGTCGACATCCTGCGCCGTGGCGCGGGCGAGGCCGTGGGGCCCGTCCTGCACGACGACGGCTGCGACACCCTCGGCTTCCTGGTGCCGCCCGGCACCGCCGACGCCTGGGACGTTCCCGGCAGCACCTGTACCCAGACCGACGGCCGAGGCCTGCGGACGGCCCCCGAGCCCCCGGTCGAAGGCTCGGACTGGCTGCTCCCGCCCGGTGAGGCGGATCTCGCGACCGACCCGGCGGTGCTGCGGGCCGCGCTGGGAGAGGCGGCACGGCTGATCGAGGCGGCGGACGGCTGCCGGTGAGCTCGCCGGGCGGTGACCCGGCGAGCGTCGGGCGGTGACCCGGTGGACATCGGCGGCGGCCGGTGACCGCCCTCATCGATGCCCTGGGTGACGGGATCGGGCCTCGGGAAGGCGCCGGTGAACCCTGTCCTCGCCCGTCGGGGAGCCCTGGCGAGCGGTCGCTGAGCCGAGCCGCCCCCGCGCCCCGATAATGGCGGGATGGCGAGGGCGAAGAATCAGCGGGCGGACGACGGCCGCGACACGGGGCGGGGCGGGCGGCGCGGGCAGGCGGCGGCCGAGGCGGTCGTCGAGGCCGTCGACGGCGGGCTCGCCGAGCTGCTGCCCGACCGCGACCGGGCGCGCGCCTGGACCCTGCTCATCGACGGTGCCCCGCAGTCCCACGTCGACCTCGACGACCCCTCCTTTCTGAGCTTCGAGTACCAGCGCCGCCTCGGCCATGTCATCGACCTCGTCGCCCCGCCCGGCAAGCCCGTGCACGCCGTGCACCTCGGCGGCGGCGCCATGACCCTCGCCCGCTACACCGCCGCGACCCGCTCCCGGTCCACCCAGCAGGTCGTCGAACGCGACGCGGCCCTCGTGCAACTGGTGCGCCGGGAACTTCCGTTGGATCCGAACGCCCGGATCAGGGTGCGTTCCACGGACGCCCGGGAGGGTCTCGCCAAGGTGCCCGACGGCTGGGCGGACCTGGTCGTCGCGGACGTGTTCAGCGGCGCGCGCACACCGGCCCACCTGACGTCCGTCGAGTTCGTCGCGGAGGTCCGCCGGGCGGTGAAGGACTCCGGGATCTACGCGGCGAACCTCGCCGACGGACCCCCGCTCGCCCATCTCCGGGGCCAGATCGCCACCGTGGCCGCCGTCTTCCCCGAACTCGCCCTGGTCGCCGACCCGACGGTGCTGCGCGGCAAACGCTTCGGGAACGCGGTCCTCGTCGCCTCCGGCCGGCCGCTGCCGATCGCCGAACTGACCCGCCGCGCCGCCTCCGACCCGCATCCCGCCCGGGTCGAACACGGCAGGGAACTCCTGGACTTCACGGGCGGCGCGTCCCCGGTCACGGACGCGGTGGCGGTGGCGTCACCGGCACCGCCACCGTCGGTGTTCCGCTGACCCGGCGTCAGCACACCCCGGCCGCCTGCATCGGCCGTGTCCACGGGGCCGTCCGCGGGACCGCGCGTCCGCCGCGTCCGGCGGTCGGTACGGCCCGAGGTCGGTACGGCCCGAGGCCAGTACAGCCCGAGGTCAGTACGTCCCGATCTCCACGTGCGGCGGCCCGTCGTGCCATGTGCAGAACACCGAGACCCGGTCCGCGCCCGAGGTGAACTCCACGCGGATCCACGACTCCGTCTTCCACACCTGCATCGACCAGCTCGTGTTCGGCGTCGCGGACACCAGCGTCGCGTAGGCGCTGCCGATGTCGAAGACCACCCGGCCGCCGTCGGTGTCGTAGCTCTTGACCTGTCCGGAGGGCGGCGGGGAGGCCGCCGACGTCGGGGCCGCCGCCGAGGGGCCGCTGCTCGGGGACGCGGTGCGCGAGGGTGTCGTGCTCGGCTTCGCGCTCGTGGAAGGCCTGTTCGACGCGCTCCTGGACGGCTCGGCCCGCCGCGTCGAGGACGCCAGTGGTTTCGACTCCTGCGTCGTCGCCCCGGCGGCCGTGATGGGCAGGGCCCGCGGCGGGTCGTACGCGGTCCCCGTCATCACGGTGTGGACACCCCACCACGACAGCGTGACCGCCGCGCCCGTGGCGAGCGACCACGCGAGTACGTGTACGAGTCCTCTGCGCATCGCGGCCATACTGCACCACGAGCCCCACCGGTGTCTCATGGCCCTGCCCGGGGCCGAGTTGTCCACAGCGGGCGGGCCGGGATTGTCCACAGGCGCCCGTCGGGGGTTGTCCACAGGCACCGGACGGCATTGCCCGGATGGCGTACGGTGCCGCCCATGGCAAGTGTGCTCGTTGTCGAGGACGATCAGTTCGTACGCTCGGCCCTCATCCGGCATCTGACCGAGGCCGCGCACATCGTGCGCAGCGTCGGCACCGCCCTGGAGGCGCTGCGCGAGGTCGCCCATTTCTCCTTCGACGTCGTGATCCTCGACCTCGGACTGCCCGATCTGGACGGGTCCGAGGCGCTGAAGATGCTGCGCGGGATCACCGACGTCCCGGTGATCATCGCCACCGCGCGGGACGACGAGGCGGAGATCGTCCGACTGCTGAACGACGGCGCGGACGACTACCTGACCAAGCCGTTCTCGGTCGAGCACCTGTCCGCGCGGATGGCGGCGGTGCTGCGCCGTGCGCGCACGAGCGCGGGCGACGCGCCTCCGTCGACGGTCATCCGCGTCGGCGGGCTCGCCATCGACCCGCTGCGCCGCCAGGCGGAACTGGACGGCGTACGACTCGACCTCACCCGGCGCGAGTTCGACCTGCTCGCCTTCCTGGCCGGACGCCCCGGCGTCGTCGTGCCGCGCAAGGAACTGCTCGCCGAGGTCTGGCAGCAGGCGTACGGCGACGACCAGACCATCGACGTCCATCTGTCCTGGCTGCGCCGGAAGTTGGGGGAGACGGCGGCGCGACCGCGCTATCTGCACACCCTGCGGGGCGTCGGCGTGAAGCTGGAACCGCCGAGAGCGGAGGGGCCGCTATGAGGTGGGCGCTGGTCAAGGTGTGCGTGGCGGTGACGACGATGGTCGTGGTCGCCTTCGCGGTCCCGCTCGGTCTGGTGATCAAGGAGATGGCGCGGGACCGGGCGTTCTCGAACGCCGAGCGGGAGGCCGCCGCCGTCGCGCCCGCGCTCTCCATCACCACCGACCGGGACGAGCTGGAGCGCGTCGTCGCCTCGGCCGGCTCGGACGCGGGGATGGGCGTGCACATACCCGCCGCCGACGGCAGTCCCGCGGTCGAGATCGGCAAGCGGCGCGCCGCGGGCAAGGACATCGCCATGACCCGCAGGCTGGGCCGGGCCTCCACCACGGAGGTGCCCGGCGGCTCCACGCTGCTCCAGCCCATCGCGCTCAGCTCCGGCGAGATCGCGGTCGTCGAGGTGTACGTCCCCGAGGCCGAGGTCAGCAACGGCGTCGGGACGGCGTGGGCGGTCCTCGCCGCGGTCGGCGTCGCCCTCGTCATCGGCTCCGTCGCGGTCGCCGACCGGCTGGGCGTGCGGATGGTGCAGCCCGCGCAGCGTCTCGCCGAGAGCGCGCACGAACTGGGCGAAGGGCAGCTGGGCTCCCGTGTGCCCGAGGAAGGGCCGACCGAACTGCGGCTGGCCGCCGTCGCCTTCAACTCCATGGCCGACCAGGTCGTCCAACTGCTCGCCAACGAGCGGGAACTGGCCGCGGACCTCTCGCACCGCCTGCGTACCCCGCTGACCGTGCTCCGCCTCAACACCGCCTCGCTCGGCGACGGGCCGGCCGCCGAGCAGACCCGGGCCGCCGTCGCGCAGCTGGAGCGCGAGGTCGACACGATCATCCGGACGGCACGGGAGGCCAAGCCGCAGACCGCGGCGATCCGCGTCGGCGCCGGGTGCGACGCGTCCGAAGTCGTCCGTGAGCGCATGGACTTCTGGTCGGCGCTCGCGGAGGACGAGGGCCGCAAGGTGCGGGTGGCCGGTGTGGACCGGCCGGTCCGCATACCCGTGGCCCGCGCCGACCTCGCCGCCGCGCTCGACGCCCTCCTGGGCAATGTCTTCCGCCACACCTCCGAGGGCACGGCCTTCGCGGTCGACGTCCACAACGCCGAGGACGCCGTGATCATGCTGGTGTCGGACGCCGGCCCGGGAATCGTGGACCCGGTCGCCGCGATGGCGCGTGGACGGGGCTCGGGCAGCGACGGGTCGACGGGCCTCGGCCTGGACATCGTGCGCCGGCTCGCGGAGTCGACGGGCGGGGACGTACGGATAGGGTCCTCCGTGCTGGGCGGAACCGAGGTGCGTATCTGGATCCAGCTGGACGGAAGGGCACCGGTCCGGCGCGGGCACCGGGGCAGCGTACGACGCCGGAGGCGTGGCGCGGGCGTGAGCTGAGCCCGTGGAGGCGGCACGCGCCGATCCGCGACGCCGGAAGCGCGGCGTGGGTGTCAGCGAGCCCGGGGGTCCGGTCCGACGGGACGCGGGCTGAGCCGAGTCGGCGTCCGCGTGGTTTGCGTGGTCCGCTTCCGCGTGGTCCGCTTCCGCGTGGTCCGCGGGGCGCCAATCCGCCCACATTGGTCTCGACCTTTAACCGCTCCCGATGCCTTCCTTAAGCGCACCCTAAGATCCTCGACCTCCGTCCGGATGAACCGGTTTGACCGATTCCGGATCGCTAGCGTGATGCCGCACTCCCTGGGACGTCCCCAGCGAACCCCCGTGAATCCGCGAAGGCAGGCACGCGATGAGCAGTACGCACCGGCGCAAGGTCAGTGGCAGGAACAAGGCGATAGGCGGCGTCGTCGCGGCGGCCGTGGTCGGTGGTGGCGCCCTCCTGTTCACCGGTACCGCGCAGGCGGCGAGCGTCGGTGCCGCGTACACGAGGACCAGTGACTGGTCCACGGGTTACACCGCGCAGTACGTCGTCACCAACGACACGGACCGGACGAAGGCGGACTGGACGCTGGAGTTCGACCTGCCGTCGGGCAACAAGCTCAGCTCGCTGTGGAACGCGACGTCGAATGTCAGCGGGCAGCACGTCACCGTGAAGCCCCCGTCCTGGGACAAGGACGGTCTGGCGGCCGGAGAATCCGTCACCGTCGGCTTCGTCGTGAACGGCACCGCGAACCCCACGGGCTGTCTCATCGACAGCACCACGTGCTCGGTGGACGACGGCGCGACGCCCGAGCCGAGCGGCCGTCCGACGAACTCCGCCACTCCGACGGCCACGCCCACCCCGACCGCCACCGCCTCGCAGAGCGCGACCCCGAAGCCGACCGCGACCGCGACGCCCACCGCCACCGCGTCTCCCTCGCAGAGCTCCGGCAGCGGCGGGACGACGAGCGCGGGCTTCGCGCCCTACGTCGACACCTCCCTCTATCCGGCCTTCGACCTGGTCAAGTCCGCCGACGCCACCGGCGTGAAGAACTACAACCTCGCGTTCATCACCGACGGCGGCGGCTGCACGCCGAAGTGGGGCGGGGTGAGCGACCTCGCCAGTGACGCCGTGGCGGCACAGATCGGCGCGCTGCGCGCCAAGGGCGGCGACGTCCGGGTCTCCTTCGGCGGAGCCTCCGGCACGGAGCTGGCCACGACCTGTTCCTCGGCCGACGCGCTGGCGACGGCGTACGGAAAGGCCGTGGACGCCTACAAGCTCACGAAGGTCGACTTCGACATCGAGGGCGGCGCGCTGCCGAACACGGCCGTGAACACGACCCGCGCGAAGGCCATCGCCAAGCTCCAGCAGCAACACCCGGACCTGGACGTCTCCTTCACCCTGCCGGTCATGCCGGAGGGCCTCACCCAGGACGGCGTGAACCTGCTCTCCAACGCCAAGTCCAACGGCGTGAGGATCAACACCGTGAACATCATGGCGATGGACTACGGCCCCGCGTACAGCGGTGACATGGGCACCTACGCCGAGCAGGCCGCGACCGCCACGCAGGCGCAGGTCAAGAGTGTCCTCGGCCTCTCCGACAGCGCCGCGTGGAAGTCCGTGGCCATCACCCCGATGATCGGCGTCAACGACGTCGCGTCCGAGGTCTTCAAGGTCGACGACGCCTCGCAGCTGGTGAGCTTCGCGCAGTCCAAGGGCATCGGCTGGCTCTCCATGTGGTCCGCCACCCGTGACAAGCAGTGCGCCGGCGGCGCCAAGAACTCCGCCGACGCGGTCTGCAGCTCCATCGTCCAGAGCGACGGCGCCTTCTCGAAGGCGTTCGGCGCCTTCAAGTAGCCCGTACCAGCTCAAGCGGCCCCATCGGCCCCATCAGCCCCATCAGCCCAGCAGGTGCGAAAGCCCGAGCGGCTAGAGCAGCCCGACGGGCCCGACCAGCCATCGCGAAACGGGGGTTGCGCGCCCCGGCCGGATCCCTCCACCCCCCACCCGGCCGGGGCGTCGTAGCGGGCCGAAGACCTGGGCCGTGTCCGGTGAACACCTCCCGGACACGGCCCGGACCCCTGCTCACCGGTCCTGGCCGGGCCCCCAGGAGCCGTCCTTGAGCATGTGGAGCAGGCCGGCCAGGGCGGTGGGGGTGGACGTGGCGATGTCGCCCGGCCGGTCGCTCTCGCGGAGGTGGATACGACCGGACACCGCTGCCGCCAGTTCCACGCAGTTGCCCTCGCCGCCCGTGCTGAACGAGGACTTCTGCCAGATGAGTCGGGGCATGCGGGAGGTTCCTTTCACAGGGCGTACATGACGTGCTGGACCAGGCTCAGTGAGTCACGGGACGCGTGCGACTCCGGTGTCGACTCGGGGTCGACCGGCGCCAGCGCCAGCTCCGACAGCCGCTCGAACATCTTCGTGTACTGATCGAGATGGTTCGCGTCCCGGAGGAAGAGGGAGTGCGTCGGGTGTTCCAGGTAGACCGTGTCCAGTTCGGGTGCGGTGCTCCCGTGGAGGACGAACGACTGGGAGTGCGCCGAGTAGATCCCCGCCTCGAACGGGTACACCTGTACGGCGACGTTGGGCAGCCGCGAGATCTCCATCAGCCGCAGCAGCTGCCGACGCATGACCGCGGCGCCGCCCACCTGGGTGTGCAGCGCGGCTTCGTGGATGACGGCCCGGTACGTCACCGGTGAGCCGCCGGTGAGCACGCGCTGCCGGGCCAGGCGGAACTCGGCGTAGCGGTGGGCGCGCCGTCGGTCCCGCTCGGTGGCCTCCAGGACCGCGCGGGCGTATTCCTCGGTCTGGAGCATCCCGGGGATCACCAGGGGCTCGTGCGTCCGCAGCACCGTCGACCGGGATTCCAGTTCCGCCAGGTCCCGGGCCCCCGGCCCGATCGTGTCGTTGAACTCGTCCCACCAGCCCTTGCCGTTCTCCTGGGCCATCGCCATCAGCCCGTCGAAGTAGGCCCCGGGCGGACAGCCGTACTCCTGGAGGACCTTGTGGAGGCGGTTGCGCGAGACATCGATGCGTCCCGTCTCGATGTTGCTGACGCGGGCGCGGTCCGCGCCGAGGATGGCCGCCGCGCGCTCGCCGGAGAGCCCGGCGCGGACGCGCAGTCCGCGCAGCTCCGCCCCGAGCCTGCGCTGGCGCTCGCTCGGGTTGCTCCTGGGTGCCATGGCCGACCTCCTCGCGGAGAAGTCTGCCGATCTCGGCGTCCGCCGGTCGCCGACCCGTCGCCACGTCACTCACGTGGGTGACATCGGCGGGAGATGCTTGCGTCGGAGGAAAACATTTCCCTACGGTCGAGGCGATCCACCTCGCCCCCGCGCTCCCGCGGAAGTGCGCCCGGACTCAACGGAGTTGAGGAACCGGGGCCTGGTTCACCGCGGCCGCGCGCAACCCGAAGGAGCCCCCTCCGATGGAGGATCAACGACGCCCCACCGATGTCTCCCTCGTCTTCCCGCCCCACCCCGTCTGGGTCCGCGCCGCCCGGGACACCGTTCGCACCCTTCTGGCCGTGTCCCACCGGCCCGAGCTCACCGACATCGCGGTGCTCCTGACCTCCGAGGCGGTCACGAACGCCATCAAGGCCTCCGCCGGCCGGGGCCGCCCGACCCCCGTCACCCTGCACGCGGGCTGGGCCGGCCCCCGTCGCCTGCGTGTCCTCGTCCACGACGAGGCGCCCGGCCTTCCCGACCTCCGTATCCCCGGCCCCGATGAAGAGGGGGGCCGGGGGATGCAGCTCATCTCGAACGGTGCCGACGCCTGGGGCGTGTGCGGGCGCGGGCCTGGGCGGGGCAAGGCGACCTGGTTCGAGCTGGGACGGTCAGACCTCGGCGGGTGACCGTCCCGGGTCGGCGGACCTGTCCTCGGGCGAGTCCGCGGACCTGTCCACGGGGGAGCCCTCGGGCGAGTCCGCGGCGGACGAGCCCTCGCTGAGGCCGAGCCGTCCGTGCACGGCACGCAGGGGCTTCGGCGCGTACCAGGCGGCACGGCCCAGCAGCCGCATGGCGGCCGGGACGAGCACTCCTCGTACGGCCACCGCGTCGATCAGGATCGCCAGACCGCTGCCGAGGCCGAACATCTGGATGAAGCTGACGTGAGCCGTGCCGAAGGCGAAGAAGCTCACCGCGAGCAGCCCGGCGGCCATGGTCACGATCCGTCCGGTGTGCGAGAGCCCGTCGGTGACCGCGGTCTCGGTGTCGGCGCCCGCGTCGTGGAGCTCCTTGATGCGGCTGGTCACGAAGACCTCGTAGTCCATGGACAGACCGAAGGCGATGCAGAACATCAGCACGGTCATCGAGGTGTCCATCGGCTGCGGCGTGAAGCCGAGCGGGGAGGACAGATGACCGTCCTGGAAGATCCACACCATGACGCCGATGGCCGCGGTGAGGCTGACCGCGTTGAGGACCAGGGCGCGCAGCGGCTGGACCACGCTGCCGGTGAAGAGGAACAGGATCAGGAAGGTGCTGCCCGCCACCAGGCCGATGGCGGCCGGGAGCCGGTCCGCGATCGAGGACTTGGAGTCGACCAGCCGGGCGTCTCTGCCGCCGACCAGCGCCTCGCTCGTGCCGGGTACGTCGACGGCCCGTACGGCCTCGACCAGGTCCTGGGCCTCGTCCGACTTGGGGGTCAGGCCCGTGACGACGGTGATCCGCTGGGCGTCGGGGCGGCCGAGCGCGGCGGCGGCGGGCCCGGGCGGACCGGACCGGCCGTCGGTGTAGGTGCCGGCGGAGGTCTCGATGCGGGCCGCGCCGTCGAGCCGCGAGAGCGTGGCCGCGTACGCGCTCAGCTCGCGGGGTGACACCGGACCGGTCGTCACGATCTGCACCGCCGACTCGTCGCTGCCGGTGAAGTCGCTCTGTACGGCGGTGGCGACCTGCCGGCTCTGCGCGCTCTCGGGCAGGACCCGTTCGTCGGGGGTGCCGAAGGTGACGCCGAGCAGCGGGGAGGCCGCGAGCAGCAGGACGGCCAGGACGGGGAGCGCGGTCAGGGCGGGCCTGCGCATGACCGTGCGGGAGAGCCGGGCCCACAACGGGGCCTCGGCGCTGCGCACCGTCTTCGCCCAGGGCAGACGGCCCTTGTTGACGCGGTGGCCCAGTACGGCGAGCAGGGCCGGCATGACCAGCAGCGCGCTCAGGGCGGCGACGACCACCACGCCGATGCCCGCGTAGGCGAAGGAGCGCAGGAAGAACTGCGGGAAGACCAGCAGCGCGGCGAGCGCGGCGGCGACGGTCGCGGCGGAGAAGGTGATGGTGCGTCCGGCGGTGCGGACCGTGTGCCGCAGGGCGTCCGGGACCTCGGCCCCCTCAGCGAGATGCTCGCGGAACCGGCTGATCATGAGCAGCGCGTAGTCGATGCCGAGGCCCAGGCCCAGCGCCGTGGTGAGGTTGATCGAGAACACCGACACGCTCGTGAGGCTGCCCAGGACGTAGAGCTCGGCGAACGTGCCGACGATCGCGATCAGCCCGATGACCAGCGGGAGCAGTGCCGCGACGACGCTGCCGAAGGCGATCACCAGCAGGACGAGGATCAGCGGTACGGCGATGGACTCGGCCACCGCGAGATCCTTGGCGACCTGGGTGGGCACCTCGTCACCGACCGCGGCTTCGCCACCCGCCCGTACGGTCAGCCCGTTCCGGTCGCCGGTGTACCGGTCGATGACCGCCGACGCGTTGTCGCCCCGCTCGGTCTCGTCACCCTTGACGTGGGCCAGCACGAGGGCCTGCTTCCCGTCCCGGGAGGTCAGCGCGGAGGCGCCGGTGTCCCAGTACGAGATCACGTTCGACAGGGCGGGCTCGGCTTTGAGCCGGGAGGCCAGGTCGCGCCC
The DNA here is from genome assembly GCF_042737005.1 of Streptomyces sp. NPDC060027. NCBI lineage: Bacteria > Bacillati > Actinomycetota > Actinomycetes > Kitasatosporales > Streptomycetaceae > Streptomyces > Streptomyces sp. NPDC060027. The sequence goes on along the minus strand of NZ_JBHWVI010000137.1, from coordinate 3,334 downwards.
GGCGTGCTCCGCGGCGGGGGAGCCGACGGCCCCGCCGTCGTCGGACCGTGCGAGCAGGACGAGGTTGCTCTCGCCGCCGAACTTCGCGTCGATGACGGCCTGCGCGCGGGCCGAGGGCGCGCTCGGATCTTCGAAGCCACCGCTCTGGAGCTTGCCGAACGCCCCGAGTCCGACGGCGGCCATGGCGACCACGGTCACCACGGTGAGGCTGAGCAGGAGCCGGCTCCGATGGAGGGCCAGCTGCGCGATGCGGTCGAACACGGTGATCGCCTCCGAATGTTTACGCCGTTAACATCGACGATGGCATAAGATGTTAACGGCGTCAACTTCGAAGCGGAGGCAGGGCGAGGGGTCGGAACGGGGGTGCGGGCGGAACCACCGATTCGGGCAGGATGGAGTCATGGAATCGATCACGGGCGGCAGAGCGGACACCGGCGGTGACGCGGGCGCGGACGACCGGGGGAGAGCGGGTGCCCGTACGCGGTCCGGTGGCGGCAAGTCGCGGTACCACCACGGCGATCTCCGCAACGCCCTGATCGAGGCCGCGGTCGAACTCGCGAAGGAGGGCGGCCCCGAGCGGGTCGTGCTGCGGGAGGCCGCCCGCAGCGTCGGCGTGTCACCCACCGCCGCCTACCGCCACTTCGAGGGCCAGGGGGAACTGCTGGAGGAGGTGAAGACCCACGGCCAGCAGGCGCTCGCCGCCTCGATGAAAGCGGCCGTACGCGCCCTGCCCGCATCCGACGACCCGGGCGAGGCGGCGGTGCGCAGGACCGAGGCCGTCGGGCGTGGTTACCTCCGCTTCGCGATCGAGCACCCCGGCCTCTACCGCACCGCCTTCTGCCGCACCGCGGCGGCGGCGGAGCACGACTTCACCGGCCTCGAAGTGCCCGACGCGGGTGCCGAGTTCGCCGCGTTCAGGGAACTCAGCGACACCCTCGACGCCCTGGTCGCGACGGGCCGGATGCGGCCGGAGAACCGTCCCGCCGCCGAGGCGGCCGCCTGGGCGACCGTGCACGGCCTGTCCCTGCTCATCCTCGACGGCCCACTGGCCCTCCTGCCCCCGGACCAGCGCGACGCGGTGGTGGAGCGGACCCTGACCACGATCGTCGCGGGACTCATCCGCTAGGACCTGTCCGCCCCTTCCCGCCGGGCCCGCGGCGCCCGGCACCGCACCTCGCCGCGTCGTCGGGCAGGCCCGGGGACTGTCCCGGGGGTGTGACCGGCAGCCGGGCGCCGCCACCGGCCGGGTGCGATGCGCGCTCGTACGGACAGCGGGGCAGGCTGGTGCGACAGGCGATGCGGCAGGTCCGTGACTCAGCTCTGGTGACTCAGCTCACCAGGAAAAGGTGACAGGACGTTGTCGCGGACGGCTGCGACTGTCGACAGCATGACGATCACGGACGAGGACTGCCTAGCCGAGACCCTGAGGTTCAACGAGCGCTTCGCCGCCGCCGCTGCGAGCCGCCCGGCGCGCGAAGGGGCGCCGGACGCGGCCCTGCTGGCCGCCCTGCGGCGCAACCGGCTCGCCGGTGACACGCCACCGGTGAGACTGCCGCAGGGCCGGGACCGCGTCCTCGCGGGCGGGGTGAAAGTCCGCGTGTTCGTACCCGACCACGTCGACGGCGTGTACCTGCACATCCACGGAGGCGGCTGGGCGTTCGGCTCCGCGGACGGGCAGGACGAGAGGCTGTGGGGGCTCGCCGAGCAGGCACGGCTGGCCGTGGTCGGCGTGGAGTACCGCCTCGCGCCGGAACATCCGTTCCCGGCCGGGCCCGACGACTGCGAAGCCGCCGCCCGATGGCTGGTGGACCATGCCGCAGCCGAGTTCGGCACTCAACGGCTTCTGATCGGCGGCGAGTCGGCCGGTGCCCACCTGAGTGTCCTGACGCTGCTGCGCCTTCGCGACCGGCACGGCGTCACCGGCGCGTTCCGGGCCGCCCACCTGCTGTTCGGCCCCTACGACCTGTCGATGACACCGAGCCAGCGATTGTTCGGATCAAAGCGACTGCTGAGCAACACCGAAACGCTGCGCGGCAGTTATGAGCTGTTCACGCCGGACATGGGGCCGGAACAGCGCCGCGATCCCGAAGTCTCACCGCTGTTCGCCGACCTGGCGGGCTTGCCGCCCGCCCGAATCGTCGTCGGCACCGAGGATCCGCTCCTGGACGACTCGCTGTTCCTGGCCCGACGCTGGCAGGCGTCAGGTGCGCCGGTGCGGCTCGGTGTCGTCGCCGGCGCGATGCACGGCTTCACCCTGTTCCCCCTGACCATCACCGAGCGGGAACTGCGGCGCGAGCGGGACTTCCTGTCCACCGCGGGAGGGTAGCGTCGGCAGCGTGAACCGCACGACTCGGCTCTACGCGATGGTGGAAGAGTTGCGGGGGGGGGCGGCCCGCCCGCCCGACGGGGGAGCCCGCGCCC
>NZ_JBHWVI010000137.1:0-903 GCF_042737005.1 Streptomyces sp. NPDC060027 | reverse complement strand
GGGTGTTTGGGGGGGGCTGGTTTACCCCCACTCCGCGGATTTCCGCTTTGGTGTAATTGTGGGGCGGGGGGGCGCGGCGGCCGCGCCGGGTCGCAGCGCTCGCCGCGCGATTCGAGGTGAACACCCGCACGGTGCAGCGAGACCTCCAGGCGCTGATGGAGGCCGGTGTCCCGGTGCGCGCCACACCCGGGCGAGGCGGTGGCTGGTCGATCGACCCGGAGATGACGCTGCCCCCGATCCGTTTCACCGCCGCTGAAGCCTCGGCACTGGCCGTCGCGCTCGCCGCGGCGGACGCCTCAGCCCCGTACGCCGGCGCGGCCCGCACGGCGGCCCAGAAGATCGCGGCTTCGATGACCGGTCCCGCCTCGGTGGCGGCACAGGAACTCGCCGCACGGATCGTCACCCTGCCCTCCCCGACCGATTCGACGGTCCGCGCCGCTGTGGAGCGGGCCCTCACCACGAACTCGGTCCTGCGGCTGTCCTACAGCGACGCGGCAGGACGCGAGAGCGACCGCGTGGTGGAGCCGGCCGGACTGCTGACCGCCGACGGCCGGTGGTACCTCATCGCCTGGTGTCGCACGCGACAGGCCGGCCGGGGCTTCCGGCTCGACCGCATCACAGCGGCGGCTTCGACCGATGAGCAGGCGCAGCCCCATGATCTGACCCGGCTGCTGCTCGGCTCGGCCGCAGCCGGCGCGGTGCGGCCGACCGCGCTGGCCTCACTCACGCCCCCGCCCGGGAACCGGAAGGCACCGCCTCGGTGAAGCTTTCCGCCACCGCACCAGGGGTGTCGTTCGGATCGCCCCGGGGCCGTGAGAGGGCGGCGCGTGGGAGAGGTCCGTGCAGTGGGGGGAACGGGGTGGAACATGCCGGGGCGCGGCACCCCCCTCGGGTGCCTGTCTC
>NZ_JBHWVI010000136.1:22875-23667 GCF_042737005.1 Streptomyces sp. NPDC060027 | reverse complement strand
CGGGGGTGCCCGGCCGTCCCGTCTCCACCGTCGACGGTTTCGCCGGACTAGGCACTGCCGGTTCGGTCTGCCACGCCGCCGACGAGGTGGCGAGGGAAGCGGCGCACGTCCCCGTGGTCACCACCGCATCGGCGGAGAGCGGCGTCCGCGATGGCACCCGTCGCAGCTGCGGTCCGGCATTGCCGGCCGGCACCCCGGGCCGGTCCGCGTGACGGGAAGCGCGTACCGTGCGAGCCGGTGGCGACCTGCGCGGTGGGTGAAGAGCGCACGCCGGTCCGTCGTACACGCCGCGCTCCTCGCCTGACGCACTCGCCGTCACGCCGCCCGAACAGCCCGCCCCGCCCGACCCGCTCAACCCGCCCGACCCGTTCTGTCCCGGAAGGACGAGCCCCGTGCTCACGTCGTACGCAGCCCACTTCGACACGCCCGCCGGGTACCTCGACTTCGCACGGTTCGGTCCGCCGTCGCGGGATGCCGTGGCCGCCACCGCGCGAGCCATGGAGGAGTCCGCCCGCGCCGATCACACCACCGTGGACGGCCTGATGCGGGCGGAGGCGGCGGCACGGGACGCGGCCGCCCGCCTCGCGGGCACCGACGCCCAGCACACCGTGCTGCTCCCGAACGCGTCCACCGGCCTGTTCCACGCCGCTCTCGGCATCCGGGAGGGTGTCGTCCTCGCGCCGCGCACCGATTTCCCGGCCAACCACTACCCGTGGCGCCGCACCGCTGACCTCGGCCGGGCCACCCCGCGCTGGCTGGAGCCGACGCCCGGCAGCGGGGTCACACCCGACC
>NZ_JBHWVI010000136.1:0-22865 GCF_042737005.1 Streptomyces sp. NPDC060027 | reverse complement strand
CGCAGCGGGACGCCACATTCACCACGCTCACGATGTGCCGCCGTGGCCGGTGCGCCGACCTGGTCCGTGCCGCGCTGACCGAAGACGTCGTCGCCGTGTCCGTCAGCGCCGTGGACTTCCGCACCGGCTTCCGCGCCGACCTGGCGGCGCTGCGCGAGGCGATCGGACCGGACCGGCTGCTGATCCTGGACGCCATCCAGGCGTTCGGCGTGGCCGAGATGGCCTGGGACGCGGCCGACGTCGTGGTGGCGGGCGGTCAGAAATGGCTGCGCGCGGGATGGGCCACCGGCTTCGCGGCCCTGTCCGATCGTGCGCTGGAGTCTCTCGAACCGGTCCTCACCGGCTGGACGGGCGTCGAGGACGTCGGCCTCTTCGACGGAATCGAGCACCCGCCGGCCGCACACGCGCAACGGTGGTCGATCACCAACCTCAGCCCGGTGACGGCCGCCGCGTTCGTGGCCGCGCTGGACCTCGTCGAGCGGCACACCGTCGCGGCGATCGAGGCCGCCATCGCCACCCGGATCACCGAACTCACCGAGGTCGTCGAGAGGCACGGCGCCCGCATCCTCTCCCCCACCGGCCCGGCGCATCGGGCGGGCATCCTCTCGTTCACGATGCCGGACCACGATCCGTCCGTCGTCGCGAAGGCGTTGCACGCCGAGGGCGTCACACCGACGGTGCGCACCGACTCGCTCAGGTTCTCCCCGCACGCCTCGACCCCGCCGGAGGCATCCGAACGGGTGGCCGCGGCACTGTCGTCGCTGGGGAACCGAACCAAGTCGGCGCACGAAGGCAGTTGAGGAAGGTCGAAGTCCCGGTCGCCGTGGCTCTTGTGCCGTTGCTGCCTGTCGCGGCACTAGGCACGAGACCGCAGGGGGCACGAGACCGCAGCGGGACGCCACATTCACCACGCTCACGATGTGCCGCCGTGGCCGGTGCGCGACCTCTCCGCGCTGGTCAGGGAATCAAAAGGGTGTCAGACAGGGAGATCAGGGACTCCGTCGCACCTCGCGTTTATCTGGTTCTTACCCTTCGTGTAGCGTGCGCGCGTTCGATCTCCATGCGACCTCTAGGAAGACCGCCGATGAGCGCTCCGACGCCCTCCGCCGCCCCGCAAGACCCTCAGTTCCCGCAGGGCGGGCCCATACCCGAGGCCGGGCCTGCGCCCACCCCGGCGCCCGCGCCCGCCAAGAAGGGCAAGCTGAAGAAGTTCCTCACCGTCGTCGTCATGATCGTCGTCGCGGTGGCGGTGAAGCTCGGCATCGGCTACGTCTTCAACTCCCCGGTACGCGCTGACGTCGGCGACTGCGTCAAGGTCACCGGCTCCGACAACAACCCCGACGTCGAGACCAAGGGCTGCGACGACAGTGACGCCAACTACAAGGTCGTCAAGGTCGTCAAGGACACCTTCGACGTCAACGCCTGCACCGTTGGCGAGGCCGCGCTCGCGCAGGAGTGGGACGCCGACAAGTTCGTCCTCTGCCTGGACCCCGTGAAGAAGTAGGGCATCGGAACGTGACTCAGGCTGGGCGGCGGTCAGTTGCCCAGCCTGTGCGATCTTCCGTACGAGCGCTGTACCGGCAACCGACGCAACCGCAGCCGAACTTCACCGGCCCTTGGTGCCCAGCCGACCGGCCCGCCAGACCGCGGCAACCGGCCTGCCCGTGGTTCGCAGGTACCATCCGCCCCCGCCCTGAGCACGCACCGCTCGCGATCGCGTCACAAGCGCACCGGTTCGGGCAGTCGGCGCTCGTAGAATGCCTCCCATGGTGACTGCGACCGTCCGCGAGTGGAGCGACGAGGAAGGGTGGGGCGTGCTCGACTCACCCCAGACTCCCGGCGGTTGCTTCGGACACTTCTCCCAGATCGAGGCGACCGGCTTCCGCACGCTGTCGCCCGGCCAGCAGGTCGACCTCACCTGGGAAGCTCCGGGCTTCCCACAGGACGGCTACGACTACCGCGCGGTGAGCATCGTGCCTCGGTCCGCCTGACAGCCACACCTGAAGGCCACACCTGGCATCAGCGCCGGCGCGCCATCGTTCCTCCGCAGTTCGCCGTTCCCGAGGGCTCCCGCACACGCAACTCCGCAAGCAAGGTGCACCCATTGCGGCTCACGGTGGCCCAACGCAGCCGCGGAGCCGGCGCGAGAGTCTTCCCATCCGGCGGGCGGCAGGCCACGGCGAGTATCCGGGTCCGTGACGTGTGCCGTGGTGCTGTCGGCCCGTCCGACGGCCGTGCCGACAGGGCAACCTCTTCGTGACTCACGACAACTACCCAGCCGACCGCCCCACCTCCCGCCTATCCGCCGGGCACTTCATAGACCACGACCACCCCGTGCGAGAAGTTGAGCTCGGAGCCTCCGCCACCGGCCGCGATGGATCCAGCGCCCCACACCTCGTGCGTATCCGGTACCTGGACAAGTTCTCTGAGCGCCAGTTGCTGGGCCCGGTCGAACTCGGTGACCTGGCCGGTCTTCCCCGGTAGCAGGGGCGACTTGTCGATGCGTTCGTATGCGCCGTCGGCGCGAAGCCGGCCCCACCGGAAGACCAGGCCGTGGGCGCCATCCGGGGCGACCGGTCGGGGCCCGGGTAGCTGGTCCGATGTCGGCCCTTCCTCCCAGCGGCTGCCGCCCCAGTGGGCGAGGACGGGCGCCTCGTCCTGTCCCTCATTGGGATCGTCGCCCGGGTAGGACTGCGTGCCGACCGCCCACACGTCGTCCGGCCCTGCCGGTACCACGTCGTTCAGGACCGCGCTCCGGTCGTCGCCGGGGCCCGCATTCGACGGAGGCTGGAACTGCGGGGCCGGGACGAGTTGCCAGCCGCGGCCGTCATAGTGCATCGCGGCCGGCGTGGCACGGCGACCGGGGCTGCTGCCGGTGCTCACCTGTGCGCCGGGGGCGCTGCCGACCGCCCAGATGTCGTCGGGCGCCCGCCCGGCGATCGCGTCCGCCCGGGCCGGCAGCCGGACCTCGGTCCAGTGCGCGCCGGTCCAGTGCCAGACCGTCTGCTCCTCGAGAGGCCATTGCCCCGGGAGCTCGCCGGCCTGCGTCCCTGTCAGCAGCCACACGTCGTCGGGGGCGAAGACGGCCGCGTCCTTGACCTGGTCGGTCATCCGCGGTGGCAGGGGCACGTCCCGCCAACGGCTGCCGTCCCAGCGGGCGACGGCCGGGGTGACGTCCTGGGTACCCACCGGGTTGTCGGTGCCGAAGAACCAGGTGTTCCCCGGCCCGGACGACGCCAGTTTGACCAGAGACATCCGACTGAGCTTCGGCAGGTCGGCAGCGGCGTCGTAGTCCCGCCACTGCCGGCCGTCGTAGTGGACGAAGAATGTCTTGTCCCAGTCGTCTCCGGCGAGACCGACCGCCCATGCGTCCCGGTCGGAGGCGACCGACAGAGCTCTCAGCTCCGCGTGGTCCGCCTTGCTGGAATAGGCGATCTTCCACGCTCCCCCCTTCGCCGAAGGACTCGGGGACGCGGTCTTCGACCGGGTCGTCGAAGGCGTCTTGCCGTCCGCGTCCCGTGCCTGGCCGCCGCAGGCCGTGAGCAGCGTCAGGCACAGAACGGCACCGGCACCGGCGACCCGCGCCGCTTTCCGGCCGCGGGCGTCGATTGCCATGACGGACCTCCAAGCTGGGGGGGGAAAGATCGCGGGAGTCTATTGGTCAACGTGACTGCCCGCACCAGATGATCACCGGGCAGGGCAGGCCGTCAACGGTCACCCACGGCCAGAAGCACACGTACGACGCGCCTGGTCGGGCATCTCCTGGTGGTCGTCCTCGACACCTGCTCCCCCGAGCAGTCACCCACGACAGTGCGAAGCCGAGCGCGGCGTCTCCCCCGACACCGTCGAATCTCAAGCGCATCGTCGCCGCCAGTCTCATCGGCACCACCATCGAGTGGTACGACGTACGCGTCGGTCAGCTCGCGCCGCACGTGCGGGAAGCTGGTGACGGAGCGCTCCGTCGGGGGCTCTGCAGGACGACCTGCTGCCGGCAGGCCATGGCAACGTGCTGCAGCAGGATCGCCGCGCTGTGCGGAGGTCTCACGGCGCGACGGGCAGGCCGGTCCTCATGCCCGGTCGGACGCCTCCAGCTGGGTGGCCATGAGGCGGACGATCTCCGTCTGGTGCTGGGCCAGGAAGAAGTGGCCGCCGGGGAAGACCTTCAGCATGAAGGGGCCGTCGGTGTGCCCGGACCAGGCGGCGGCCTCCTCCACGGTGACCTTCGGGTCGTCGTCGCCGACGAGGCAGGTCACGGGGCAGCGCAGGGGCGGCCCGGGTTCCCAGACGTAGGTCTCGGCTGCGCGGTAGTCCGCCCGGATGGCCGGGAGGATCATGCGCAGGACTTCCTCGTCGCCCAGCAGTTGGGGGTTGGTGCCGCTGAGGCCGCGCATCTCGGCGACGAGGCCGTCGTCGTCGCGCAGGTGGAGAGTCTCGTCACGGTGCGTGGACGGGGCGCGGCGGCCGGAGGCGATGAGGGCGGCGGGCATGACGCCCCGCTCCTGCTCCAGCCGTCGGGCGATCTCGTAGGCGAGGGAGGCGCCCATGCTGTGGCCGAACAGGGCGATGGGCCGGTCGGTCCAGGGCAGGAGGGCCTCGTAGACCTTGTCGGCGAGCGCCGGTACGGAGTCCAGGAGAGGTTCGGTGCGGCGGTCCTGGCGGCCGGGGTACTGCACGCACAGCACGTCGACGCTGTCGGGCATGGACCGGGACACGGGGAAGTAGAAGCTGGCGGAGCCGCCCGCGTGGGGCAGGCAGACCAGCCGGACGCGGCTGTCGGGGCGCGGGTGGAACCTGCGGATCCAGAGGCTGTTGGTCTCGGTGAGCGGGGAGTTCACGGAGTCGTTCCCTTTCGGTTTCGGTTCGACCGCCTGCCGTGGGGCCCGCGCGCGGGGGGGGTGTGGGGGGGGGGCGGGGGCGGCCCGCCCCCCACCGCTGGTCAGGAATCCGTGACGTCCTGCTTGATGATGCGCTCGACGTTCCGCTCCGCCAGTGCCGTGATGGTCACGAACGGGTTGACGCCGATACTGCCGGGGACGAGTGAGCCGTCGGTCACGTAGAGGTTCTTGTATCCGGCGACGCGGCCGTAGTTGTCGGTGGCCTTGCCGAGGACGCAGCCCCCGAGCGGGTGGTAGCAGAAGTCGTCGGCGAAGGCCTTGATCTGCTTGCCGAAGAGGTCGTACCGGTAGACGGTGGCGTTGGCCTTGTTGATGCGGTCGAACAGCGATTTCGCGGCCGCGACCGCCGGTGCGTTCTGGTCCCGGGTCCAGCGCAGGTCCGCCCGGTCCTTGGCGGCGTCGTAGACGAAGGTGCCGCGCTCCGGGTTCTTGGTGATGGCCAGGTAGAGGCTGGCCCAGGTCTCGACTCCCGCCGGCAGGGGGGCGATCTCGGCGAAGACGGGGGTGTCCGGGTTGTCCCAGTCGTCGATGCCGAGGGCGGGGATCGACGACTGCTTGGTGCCCGTGGGGTTCCACACGTGGTTGGCGCGGGCGGTCATGATGTTGCCGTTGGGGCCCCAGCCTCCGCCGATCTCAGGGCTGAGGTTCGGGAGAGTGCCGGTCTCCCGGGCACGCAGCAGCAACTCGGTCGAGCCGAGGCTGCCTGCGCCGAGGAAGAGGTGGCGGCAGGAGATCTCCTTCGTCGCGAGCAGCTTGCCGTCGGCGTCCCTCTGCTCGACGGTCAGCGCATATGTGCCGTCGTTCTGCTGACGGATCGTCCTGACCTCGTGCAAGGTCTCGATGGTGACTTTGCCGGTGCCCAGGGCGGCCGCCAGGTAGCTCTTGTCGAGTGAGACCTTGCCGTGGTTGTTGCCGTAGATCACCTCGGCGGCCAGCGCGGACTTGGGCACCGCACCGTCCGCCTCACGGCGCATGTAGTCCCAGTCGTAGACGTTGGGCACGAAGGTGGTGCTCAGGCCCGCGTTCGAGGCCTGCCGACGCGAGACACGCGCGAACGAGTACCAGTCGGTCCGCTCGAACCAGCTCTTGTCGATGTTGTTGACCCGGAGGGTGGAGTTCGCGCGGGGGAAGTACTTGGTGTACATCTCCTCGGCGTCGACCTGGGGCAGCACCTCCTCGAAGTACGAGCGCCGGGGCGTGACCGCCATGCCGCCGTTGACGAGCGAACCGCCACCGACCCCGCGTCCCACGTATACGGACATCTGGTCGAAGTTGACCCGGTCCAGTACGCCCGCGTAGGGCTCGATGTCCCGGTTGGCGAGGTCGAGCCACAGGAAGGAGCCGAGCGGCGCCTCGGTGCGGGTCTTGAACCAGCTGGAGCGCTTGTCGGGCTTGAGCATTCCGGAGAACACGTTGCCGTCCGGACCGGGCTGGTTCCACAGTCGGCCCATCTCCAGCATCAGGGTGGGGACCCCTGCCTCGCCGAGGCGCAGGGCGGAGACGGCCGCGCCGTAACCGGTGCCGACCACGACGGCAGGGACGAACGTGCCGCCGGAACCACTGGTTGCGGTGGCAGCGGCCGCCCGGGGGGCGGCGGTGATCGTGGTCTGCCCCCCGAGTGCGGCGGCACCCAGGACCGCCAGGCCGAGCATGCGGCGGCGGGACAGAGGCTGGTGGGCAATCACGCTGTGGCTCCTGAACTTGGGGGAAAGGTGAATCGGAACGCCGACCGGAGTGGCGGTCCGGGGCGGAGCGGACCGCGTGAAGATCGCGCAAAGGCCGTCGGCGACGTCCGGATCGGACGCGGGCCGACCCGGTGAAGGCCAGGCACGGCTGTTCGGTTGCCCGGGGCGTGGAAGAGGGCGTCACGGTACGGCCCGCTTCCGGGCGCGGGCAGAGTTCACGCATGTCTTCAGGCGTCCGCCGGACCGGGCGGCAGAGGGCAGGACGCGGCCGGTTCGGGCCGTCCGGCGGCCCGGAGCCTGTGGTAGGCGCCGGTGAGGTGCTCCTCCATCGCGCGTGCACGCACGCGAGCCGCTCCCCCATGTGCTTGCCGGATACCGGGTGAACGGCGAGTCCGGCGACCCTGTGTCCGGCCCGGGCGAACGCCGCGCCGGGCGCCCGCGCGCGGGCCCGTGCCCGCTCACTTCACGAAGTCGTCCACGACCTGGGGCGGCCAGGTGCCGACCTTGAGTACGCCCAGTGAGTAGGCACGGGAGACCAGCGCGGCGCGGTTGGGCACCTTCAGCTTCCGCAGCAGGCAGGTCACGTGGTACTCGACGCCCTGCCGGCTGAGGTAGAGGCTTGCCGCCAAGGGGATGGTGGAGACGCCGGCGGCGATGCCTTCGAGGATGCGCGCGTCCATCGAGGAGAGGATCTTCTTGCGTCGGGGCATCACAGGTGTCTGCTCGGCGTCCCCGGCCGTGGGCATCATGACCAGGATCGCGGTCGTGTCGGGCAGGACGCCGCGTACCGCGACCGCGGTGAGGGGAACGGTGAAGGCGGACTCCGCGCCAGGCCCCACGGCGATGACGGGCGTGACGAATCGCTGGTGTTTCCCTTCGAGTAAATTCAATAATTGACGCATCAACGGTTGCTGAACGCTCGGGTGCACGACGTCACGAAAATTGCGACCGCATATGTCCTCGGACGATCCGTTGAACTGACTGAAGAACTCCTGGTTCGCCTGCTGGATGGTCAAGGTTTTATCGAGACTCGCCATGCACAGGCCCGGAGTTGCAGGTGCTGGACTCAGCAAGAGAGACCTCCCAGAAACTTGGGCGAAATGAACTCGGACGCCGGCGAACGGCCGTGAGGCTGTCGGCAGGGGCGTCATCGGCCCTGGGACCAGCGGTAACTCCAGATGCGAACATCGTGCGTCACGGCCCTTGCAGGGTTCTGGTCGAGTCGCTGGCGGCACCCTTGCCGCCGCCCGCCGTCGTTTTCCGGCCCTCTTGTCGAAATCCTTGCCGGACACCTGATGCTTTCTTGCCAATCGCCGGATCTCCGGCTTGGAGGGCGTCGTTCGCCATGTCAGGATCCACAGAAGAAGGTGTGAGACCAGCCAGCTCGAACCGTCCGTCAGCCATATCCGCAAGCATGATGAGGACCGTTCATGCCTTTCCCTCCGCCCGCAGACGTGTCACCCGGGACGACCGGCCAGGCTGGGCTCCTCCTGAGCGTTCTGGGGCCCATGTCGGCGCGACACGACGGGCATGACCTGCCGCTCGGCCCGCCACGTCGGCGAACCCTGCTCGCCCTGCTGCTCATACGCCTCGGCCGTGTGGTGCCCACCGAGCTGCTCGTCGAGGAACTGTGGGGTGAGCAGGCGCCCCGACACGCCGTCGCCACCCTCCAGAGTCACGTCTCGCATCTGCGACGGTCCCTGCGCGCAAAGACGGGAACAGGCCAAACTTCGGTGCTGCGTCATCGGACACCGGGCTATGTCCTCGATCTCGACCCCGAACACGTCGACGCCTGCCGCTTCGAGCGTCTGGTCACCGACGGACGGCGGCTGCTGGAGCAGCGCGATCCGCTCGCCGCGCATGCACGGCTCACCGAGGCCCTGGGGCTGTGGCGCGGCTCGCCGTACGCGGAGTTCGACGGCCATCCGCCGCTCAGCGACGAGTGCACCCGACTCGAACAGATCCGGCTCACCGCCGTCGAGTCCCGCGCCGAGGCACGGCTGGCTCTCGGCGCGGCCGAGGAGGTGGCCGCCGATCTGGACGGGGAGGCGCGCCGTCATCCCACGCGGGAGCGGCTGGTCGGCCACCTCATGACGGCACTGTCCCGGCTCGGGCGGCAGGCCGAGGCGCTCGAGGTGTACGAGCGGACGCGCAGTCATCTGATCGAGGAGTTCGGCGTGGACACCGCGGCCGAACTGCGCCGGGTCAGAGGCGCGATCCTGCGCCAGGAGCCGGGAGCGAGCGCCCCCTCGAAGAAGCTGTCTCCCGCACCGCTCGAGTCCACCGGAGCGTCGTGTGTCCCGCCGGTGACGAACGAGATCGGTGACGTCGGAGTACAAGACTCCGAGGGCTTGCAGAGCTTCGGGGCCTCCTGGAACGGCGGGACGGCCGTCACGGTCCGGGGGTACGGCCCGGCGGTGGCATCCGGCGGCGCCAACGGGACGGACGAGTCCGGCACGGCCGTCGAACGCGAGGGGATCGCGGGGACCGACGCGCGCCCGAGGGCGCGAACCGATGTGCCGCCGGGCCCGCGGGCGGATGCCGCCGGCACGCGGACCGGGTCGTCCCGGTCGCGGCCCGTTCCCGGACCGGAACACGAGCCTGCTGCCGCCCGGGAAGCCGGGGAATCCCCGGAGTTCGAGTCGGGGTGGGCGCCTGCCCCCTCGCCGTTCACCGGCCGTGGCCAGGAGCTCGACCGCCTGACGACCGCCGCCGCGAGCGCGGTCGTGGGCCACGGCCATGTGGCCGGTGTCCTCGGCCCCCCGGGAGTCGGAAAGACTCGCCTGCTGCTCGAACTCGCGGCGCGTCTGGAGAGCATGGACGCGCACGAGAACGGCTCCAGGCTGGAGGTGCTCTGGAGCCACTGCTTCCCCGGCGAGGGCGTGCCCGCCTACTGGCTGTGGACGCAGATCCTGCGGCGGCTGTCCGCCACCCGGCCGGATGCCTTTCGCGAGGCGACGGAACCGTTCGGCGCCCTGCTCGCCCCACTGATGCCCGAACGGTCGGCTGCCCGGACCGGAGGCCCGGGATGGGCCTCCGACTGGTGCCAGGCTCGCTTCCTCGCCCATGACGCGGTCTGTGAGGTGCTGCTCTCCCTCGCCGGACAACACCCGCTCGTCCTGCTCCTCGAAGATCTGCAATGGGCGGACACCGCCTCCCTCGACCTGCTCAGGCTGCTGAGCACCCGCTGCCAGGGCCATCCGATCAGCATCGTGCTCACGGCGCGGGCGTTCGAGGCCGAGTCGGACGCGACGCTGCGCCGGATGGTCTCCGAGGTGCTACGCGGCCCCAGGACCGAGACGCTGCGGCTCGGCGGGCTTTCCCTGCAGGCCGTCGGTGCCCTCGTCGAGGCACACGCAGGACCTGGTGTGGACCCGAAGGTCGTCGAGGTGCTGCACCGGCGCAGCGAAGGCAACCCGTACTCGGTGATCCAGCTTCTCTCTCTCGTGGACGACGCGCGTAAGCTCCGTCGCCCGGATGCGGCCGACACGCTCCTGGCTCACATTCCCACCGGAGTACGCGAGGCACTGCACCAGCGGTTCGCCGCGCTGCCCGAGCCGGTCCTGCGGGTGCTTCACCTGTGCGCCGTCATCGGAGCCGAGGTGGACACCGACCTGTTGCACCGGACCGCCACGCACGACGATCCGGTCGTCGCGGGTCTTGCGGTCGTCGCGGGTCTTGAGTCGGCCATCCGTGCCGGCCTGCTCGGGGAGGACCCGCACCATCCGGGGCGGCTGCACTTCGCTCACGCCCTGGTCCAGGAGACGCTCGTCGACGAGCTCCCCCGTGAGGACCGCCACCGTCTGCACGCCAGGGTCGCCGACGCGCTGTGCGCGCGCAGGCGCGGGCAGGTGGGGGACGAGGAGATCGAGCGGGTGGCGCATCACAGCTGGCACGCCAAGAGTGCGCTGCCCGCCGCCGAGGTGCTGCCTCGGCTGCTGCTCGCCGCGGAACACGCCGAGCAGTCCATGGCGTACGAGCAGGTCGAGATCTGGCTGCGCCGCGCCGTGCACCTGGTCGGCTTCCTGCCACAGGACGATCCCGCCACAGGGAGGTTGGAACAGGACCTGCACATCCAACTCGGCCAGGTACTCGCCACCACTCGCGGCTACGGCCACCCCGAGGCCGAGACGGCACTGACGCGCGGTCGCGCCCTCAGCACGGCCGCTCATGCCCCCGAGGACCCGTCGGTGCTCTGGGCGCTGTGCACGGCGTACATGGTCACCGGCCGCTACGACGCCTCGCGGCAGTTCTCCGGCCTGCTGCGGAAGATCTCGCGGCAGACCTGGGAGCCCGTGGCGGCGCTCGGTGCGGCGTACGGCGAAGGCATCGTGCTGCATGTGCGCGGGATGCTCCCGCAGGCGCTCGCCGAACTGGAGCGCGGCGTCGGCATAGCGGATCGTTTCGCCAACGAGAATCACGCGCTGGCGCGAACCTTCCAGCACGACCCACGCGTCTCCTGCCGCTCCTACGACACCTTCACCCACTGGCTCCTTGGACACCGGCGGACCGCCGGCGCGCGCCGGCGTGAGCTGTTGAGCCTCACCGAGTACGAAAGCAGGCCGTCCGACCGCTCCTTCGCGCTGTACGTGGACGGGGTCGTGGCGGCTTGGGAGGGTGACACCCTCACCGCACTCGCCTCGAGCGACGAGGGCATCCGCGTCGCGGGCGAACACGGACTGCTCTACTGGAAGGCGATGCTGGGCGTCGTCAAAGGGTGGGGCCTGGCGCACACAGGACACCACGACGACGGCCTCGACCTCATCCACACCTCACTGGCTGAATTGGGCCAGTCCAGGACGTACTTACGCCACCCGCTCCACCTGGGCCTGTTGGGCCAGGCGCAACATCACGGCGGGCGGATCGAGGAGGCGAGGACCACCTTCCGAAAGCTGCTGGCCGCCGTCGAACAACGCCGCGAGCGCGTGTACCTCCACCCGGCACTGCCCGCGACCCCGCTGCTCCACGAACTGCTGAGCCACGGTGCCGACGACGCGCTCACGGGGCGGGGCCCGGGACGGGTCGGGCCCGGCTCCGGCCGACGAGCGTGATGGATCCATGCTCTGCCTCGCCGGTCGACTCATCCAGTTCCATGTCCCCGTGACGCGCCGCTGCGGGACTCAGCAAGCGGTGGCCCTGACCGCCCGGCTCCCGGAGAGCCACCACTCGCACGGTTGCGGACACCGGGCCTCACGGCCGATCCAGCTCAGTCCTCGTGGATCGCGATCGCCTGTACCGGACAGGCCATGGGGACGTCGCGCACGCGCGGGTCCGCCGCCGCGTCCTCATGTCCCGGAACCAGGGCGACCAGCGCGTCGTCGTCCTGGGTGAAGACGCCGGGTGCGGTCATGACGCACTGGCCGGAGCCGATGCACCGGTCGCGGTCGACGGTGATGCGCATGGTGTGGCCGGTCTCGCTCCCTTCCGTTCCTTCCGCCCGGCCCCTCACCAGGTGACCGGGAGCTCGATCGGGCCCTGGGCGTCGTGGCCGGCCTTGATGGGCACCTCGTCCAGGGGTACGGCCAGCCGCAGGCCCGGGATGCGGGCGAAGAGCGCGCCGAGGGCGATCTCGAGTTCGGCGCGGGCGAGGTTCTGCCCCAGGCACTGATGGATGCCGTGGCCGAAGCCGGCGTGGTGGCGTGCGGTGCGCCGGGCGTCGAAGACGTCGGGGTTCTCGTACGCCTTCGCGTCGCGGTTCATCAGTGTGATGGAGACCAGCACCGCGTCCCCGGCCCTGACGGTCTCGCCGCCGACATCGATGTCTTCCTTGGCCATCCGGACCAAGTAGTCGGAGACGGAGGTGAACCGCAGCAGCTCCTCGACCACTCCCGGGAGCGCACCGGGATCGCGTAGCAGCACGTCGGTCTGCTCGGGGTGCTGGATGAGCGTGAGGGCACCGAGGGCGATCGCGTTGACGGTGGTCTCGTGGCCGGCCACCAGCAGGACCAGCGCGATCATGACCACCTCGTCGTGGTCCAGCTCGCCCTCCTCCAACTGGCGTGCGATCAGCTCGTCCAGCAGACCGTCCTCGGGCTCGGCCTGCTTCTTCCCGACCAGGCCGTGCAGATACGTGTAGAGCTCGCCGAAGGCCGCGTCGGCCTCCGCCGACGTCGCGGCGCCCACGAAGTCGCGGGAGCACTCCTCGAAGAAGTCATGGTCGCCGTACGGGACGCCGAGGAGCTCGCAGATCGCCATGGAGGGCACCGGCAGGGCGAAGGCCGACACCAGGTCCACGACCGGCCCCTCCGCCAGCATGTCGTCCAGAAGCCGGTCGACGAGGCTCTGAAGCCTGGGACGGATGGCGTTCATGCGCTTGACGCCGAAGCTGGGGATCAACATGCGCCGCTGACGGGCGTGCAGGGGGTCGTCGACGCCGATCAGCGGGAAGGCGAGCCCGCCGCGGCCCTCGGTGCGCCGGACGACGACGGGGAAGGCCGGGTGACCCCAGTCGGAGGACAGCCGGGGATCGACGAGCAGCGCCCGTCCCTCGGCATGCCCGGTGATCAGCCACGCCGGTCGGCCGTCGAACAGCGTGACCTGCGTCAGCGGGCTCTCGCCCCGCCATTCCGGGTAGGCCTTCGGCGGCTGGTACGGGCAGGTCCGGTCCTGAGGGAAGGACGGAGTCTGCGACCCGGTGAGGCGCATTTCGGTCTCGGTCATGTCGTGCCTTTCGAACAATCGGCAGTGCGGTCGTTCATCGGTGAGTGATGGGCTACGGGAAACAGGTTTCAGTCCGTCGGCAAGGCCGTACGCAGCCTGTCTGCACCCGGCCGTCCGGCCCCGGACCCTTCGTCGGGCAAGTGACCGGCTCCGTGCTCGGTGACGGCCGCCTCGGTGAACGGGACTGCGCGCCGGGCCGCCCGGGACGCGACCGCCGCTGCGTCGCGCTGTGGCGTGCGACAAGCGGCTTCGGGGACGGCCGGCGCGAGGACCGCGGCAGCGGCGGGAGAGTCCCGGCGGCACGAAGACCGGCATGCGGGCTCTCCAGGTCCGACGGTCACGCACCCGAAGCAGGGCAACCAGTGGTGCGCACGGCCGCCTTGGCCGCCGCCGGCGCGAGGCGGCGGCGGAAGGCGTGATCAGCGCACGCGGTCCGCGGGCGCTGATCACCTCTGGGAGTGAGCGGTGGTGCGGAGGTCACCAGGTGACGGGCAGCTCGTGCACGCCGTAGAAGACCATGTCGGTGCGGAAGCGGAGTTCCTCGACGGGCTTGGCAAGGCGCAGGGTCGGGAAACGGCGGAGCAGGGTCTCGAAGACGATCTGAAGCTCGATCCGGGCGAGTTGCTGGCCGATGCACTGGTGTGCGCCGAAGCCGAAGGCCAGATGCGGGGCGGGGCGGCGGGTGATGTCGAACCGCTCCGGCTCCTCCACGAAGGCGGGGTCGAAGTCGGCGGCGAGGACGTGCGCGACGACCTGCTCGCCCTCGGCGATGCGCACGCCACCGAGTTCGACGTCCCGGGTGGCGACGCGTTCGCCGCCGAACTGGCCGATGGTGAGGTAGCGCAGCAGCTCCTCGACCGCGTTGGCGACCAGCGACGGGTCCTCGCGAAGCAGGGCCAGCTGGTCGGGGCGGTCGAGCAACAGCGCCGCGCCTAGGCCGATCATGCAGGCGGTGGTGTCGTGGGCCGCTATCAGCAGGGTGCCGGCCGCGTTCATGAGGAACATGTCGTCGACGACGCCATCGGGGTCCTCTGTGGTGATCAGCGCCGAGATCAGGTCGTCCCCGGGGTCGGCCCGGCGCTCCTGGACGAGCTGGTAGAGCAGCCCGCCCAGGCGCATGCCGGCGGCCTCGGTGGCGGCGGCGTCCTGGTCGACCCGCATCATCGCCTCGGCGATGTCCTGGAACTCCGCCCGGCGCTCGACCGGGACACCGAACAGGTCGGAGATCACCATGGACGGCACCGGGTTGGCGAAGGTCTTCACCAGGTCGACCGGGCCGCCCTGCGCCTCGATGGCATCGAGGTGCTCGTCGACGATGCGCTGGATGTTCGGCCGGAGCGCCTGCATGCGCCGGACGGTGAACTCCTTGGCGAGCAGCTTGCGGTCCGAGGTGTGCTCCGGCTCGTCCTGCCACAGCAGGCTGCCGCGGCCGGGCTTCTGCGTGACGACGCCGTCCTGGGTGTGCAGTGCGTGGGGCACCTGGACGCTGAACGAGGGGGCGCGCAGCAGGGCGCGCACCTCCTCGTAACCGGTCACCAGCCACGCCTCCTGGCCGCTGGTGAAGGTGGCCCGGGTCACCGGGGCGGCCGCCCGGATGTCGGCGATGCCGTCCGGCGGCAGGAACGGACAGCTGCGGGCCTTGGGGACGGCGGGCACGTCGACGGTGGGCTCGGGCATGACTCTCCTTGCGCTTGTGGAAAGGGGGTTCGTACGGCGGGACGGTCAGGCGGCGGCGAGTTCGAGCGTGATCTCGCCGCGCCGGGGCGCGTTCACGAGGACGGCCATGTTCCCGGAGGGGTGCACGTTGTCGTGCATCATCTGGTGCATGCGCCCGATGTCCTGGAGGCCTTCGCAGACGGACAGACAGGGGTCGAGCATGCCGGCGCCGACGAGGCTGATGACCTCGCGGCACTGGCGGGTGTCGGCGTAGTGCGAGCCCTGGAGGCGCTTGGAGCGCATCCACAGGTGGCGCAGGTCGACGTCGCCGTTGTAGCCGGAGGTGCCACCGCAGATCACCACCATGCCGGCGTTGTCGCACAGGTACATCGAGGTCGGCAGGGTGTCCTGGCCGCTGTGCTCCAGCACGATCCGCGGGGACCTGCGCTCACCGAGGATCTCCCAGACCTTCTTGCCGACCCCGCGAGCGCCGCGCAGGAACCGCGCCGACGCCTCGGCGTCCCCGGCATCGGGCAGCCGGCCCCAATGATCGAAGTCACGGCGGTTGATGGTGCCCACCGCCCCGAGGCGGCGGCAGTACTCGGAGCGGTCCTCGCTGGAGACCACGGCGATCGGGATGCCGCCGGCCAGCCTGACGAGCTGGATGGCCATCGAGCCGAGGCCGCCCGCACCGCCCCAGATCAGCACGGGGTCGCCGGGGCGGACCGTGTTGCCCTGCCAGCCGAACAGCTGCCGGTAGGCGGTGGGCCCGGTGAGCAGGAAGGCCGCCGACTCCTCCCACGACAGATGGGCGGGCTTGGGGTGGCACTGGTACTCGTCGACGCGGCAGAACTGCGCGAAGGAACCGTAGTTGGTCTCGTATCCCCAGGCCTTGATGCTCTCCGAGACCAGAGGGTCCGTGCCCAGCCGGATGTCCGCGGCGGCCTCGTCCCACTGGCCGCTGGTGAGCAGCACGTGGTCACCCACCTCGACGTTGCGGACGTCTTCGCCGACGGCCCACACCACGCCGGAGGCCTCCGAGCCTCCGATGTGGAAGTCCTCGGGCTGGCCCTGGCGCTGTCGCATGCCGATGACGTCGACCGGCTCGCCCAGCGAGGACCACACATTGTTGTAGTTGATGCCGGCGGCCATCACGTAGACCAGCACCTGGCCCCGGCCCACCTGGGGGGTGTCGACGACCTCGGTGCGGAACGCCTGCTTCGGCTCTCCGAAGCGGTTCTGGCGGATCACCGAGGCGTACATCTGCCGCGGGACCTCACCGAGGGGCGGGGTCTCGCCTGTCTCGTAGAGAGTCTTCGTCATGGTTTCTCTCCCACATCTGCTCTGTCCGGGTCCGGGGTGCCCGCGGTGGTCGCGGGCCGGTCATGCGGTCGTTGCGTCCGGAGGTGCGGCAGGGCCGGACGGATCGGTGACGACGTCCGCCAGCCAGGAATCCACCGCCGCCGCGGTGCTGCCGGCGTGGTCCTCCAGCATCGAGTAGTGGTTTCCGGCCACTTCGACGATCGTGTCCACGTGCTCGGGCGGTGCCGCGCGCCCGTCGCCGTCCGCGGCGTCGGCCAGCATGGGCTCGCTCGCCCGTACGAGCAGGGTCGGCGCGGCGATCTGCGGCGCGGCCCAGCCGTCGAACAGGCACATGTAGCGGCCCATCGCGGTGAGCTGTTCGCCGCCGGACCTCATGAAGTCCAGGCGCTGCGACTGCGCCTGGGCCATCGCGTTGAGCACCTGGTGGTCGAAGGGGACCTCGCGGCTGAAGCTGTCGACCATGACCACGGCCGCCGGCCGCTCGCCCATGGCCTCCAGGTGTGCCGCCACGCCGTGGGCGATCCAGCCGCCCGAGGAGTAGCCGAGCAGGACGACCGGCTTTCCGCCGGCGCACTCCCGTACGGTCTGCGCGTGCAGCCGGAGCACGACGTCCGGATCGGACGGGACCGGCTCGCCCTTCTCGTAGCCGGGGTGGACCAGCGCCCACACGTCCAGCCGGTCGCGGAAGGGTGCGGCGAACCGCGCGTACTGATGCGCCCCGGCCGGTACGACGTACGGCGACAAGCACATCAGCGCGAGGGGACGGTCGCCTTGCGACAGCCGTACCGGGGCGGGCCGCCGGTCCAGTTCCTCGGGCCGCTGGAACGAGGGCCGGAAACGGGCCGCCTCCATCAGCATCCCCATGGCCTCGGCGGCCGTCCCGTTCTCGCTCGCGTGCCGGTAGAGCTGCACCAGCATGTCGGCGGACCCCTCCTCCGCCGTGCCGTGGCCGGCGCCCCGGAGCCGCGTCAACAGGTGCCTGGCGAGCCTGACGGGCGTGGGATGGTCGAAAGCCAGTCCGGCGGGCAGGCGGACACCGGTCGCCGCCGACAGGCGCCGGCGCAGGTCGATCGCGGTGAGCGAGTCGAAGCCGAGCTCCAGGAAGTGCGCGGTGGGCGGCACGTCCTCGGCCGACGCGTGACCGAGGACCACGGCGCTCTGGGCGCGGACGTGCTCCAGCAGCCGCTCCTCCTGCTCGGCCGGGGCGAGTGCGGCGAGCTCGGTCGCCAGCGCCGCTTCGGCGCCGGTCTCCTCGCCGGCGGTCTGCTCGGCCTCCAGGAGCCGCTGTACGTCGGGCAGGTCGGCCAGCAGCGGGCTGGGCCGTCCGACGGTGAAGGCGGGCAGGAACTTCTCCCAGTCGATCGGGGCGACGGTGAGGGCCGCCTCGTCGTGCTCGACGGCCTGGCGCAGGGCGGTGATCGCGAGGTAGGGGGCCATGAGGCCCAGGCCCCGCCGCTCGCCGCGCTCCTGGACCGCGTCGTCGACCATGCCGCCGCCCGCCCAGCCGCCCCAGGCGACCGAGGTCGCGGTCAGGCCGCGGGCCCGCCGCCGCAGTGCCAGGGCGTCGAGGAAGGCGTTGGCGGCGGCGTAGGAGGCCTGCCCGCCGCTGCCCCAGACGCCGGCACCGGAGGCGAAGAGGACGAACGCGTCCAGCTCACGGCCGTCGAGCAACTCGTCGAGGTGGATGGCGCCGGTGACCTTGGCGGCCGCGGCTTCGGTGAACTCGTCGAGACCGGCGTCGGCCAGCGGGGACGACCGTGCCGTGCCGGCGGCGTGCAGCACCGCGGTGAGTGGGTGCCGGGACTCGATGCCGGCGAGCAGCCGGGCGACCGCGTCACGGTCGGCGATGTCGCAGGCGACGATGGTCACTTCGGCGCCCAGGGCGGTCAGCTCCGCGTGCAGCTCCCGCGCACCGGGGGCGTCGGGCCCGCTCCTGCTGGTGAGCACCAGGTGCTGCGCGCCCGCGCCGGCCAGCCAACGGGCGAGGTGCCGGCCCACGCCACCGGTTCCGCCGGTGACCAGGACGGTGCCGCGCGGCTGCCACGGTGTCGCGGACTCCACGTCGGCGGGCCGCGCCCGGACCAAGCGCCGGCCGTACACGCCGTCGACCCGTACGGCGAGCTGATCCTCGTCGTGCCGGGCCAGCGCCCCGGCCAGGCGGCGCAGCGCGTGCTCGTCCAGCTTCTCGGGCAGGTCGACGAGACCGCCCCAGCGCCGGGGCAGTTCCAGTGCGGCGACGACGCCCAGGCCCCAGAGCTGTGCCTGGCCGGCGTCGCGCAGCGGGTCGGTGGCTCCGGTGGACACGGCTCCGCGGGTCGCACACCACAGCGGTGCCTGGACGTCCGCGTCGCCCAGCGCCTGCACCAGGGTGACGGTCGCGGCGAGGCTCGCGGACAACGTGGGGTGGGCCGGGTGGCGGCCGGGGGCGAGGCCGAGCATCGACAGGACACCGGCGGGCTGTTCGCCGCCGAGTTCCTCGGTGAGCCGTTTCGCGGCCTGCGACCGGTCGCAGTCGACGGGGAGTTCGACGACCCGCACCTTGGCGCCGTGGGCGCCGAGCACGCCGACGACGCAGGGCGCCCACTGCTCGTCCGCCATTCCGGCGGGGAAAACGGCGAGCCACAGGCCGTCCAGGCCGGGGGCCGGGTGGTCGGTCAGCCGCCGGAAGGAGACTCGGTAGCGCCAGCCGTCCACGGTGGACTTCTCGCGACTGCGCCGACGCCACGCGGACAGCACCGGCAGCGCCGGGCCGACGAGGTCGGCGTCATCCGCCCCGAGTTCATCGGCGAGCCCGGACAGGTCCGTGTTCTCCACCAGATCCCAGAACCCGGCCTCGACCGGATCGGTGCCCGGGGGCACCGGGTCGGCGCTCTCCAGCCAGTACCTCTGCCGTTGGAACGCGTACGTCGGCAGGTCCACGCGCCGTACCGGACGCCCGGCGAAGGGGACCGTCAAGTCGACGGGCACGCCGCTCACCTGCAGTTCGGACACGGAGCGCAGGAAGCGGTCCATGCCGCCCTGGTCCCTGCGCAGCGAGGCGCCGGTCACGGCGTCGGCACCGGCCTCCTCCGCGGTCTCCTGCACCGAGCCGGCCAGCAGTGGGTGCGCGCTGCACTCGACGAACACCCCGTGCCCGTCCGTCAGCAGCGACCGTACGGTCCGCTCGAACTCCACCGTGTGCCGCGCGTTGCGGTACCAGTACTCGGCGTCCAGTGTGGTGGTGTCCAGCACGCTGCCGGTCACCGTGGAGTAGAAGGGGATGTCCGCCGCGCGCGGCGCGACCGGGGCGAGCAGCTCGAGCAGTTCGGGGCGCAGGCTCTCGACCTGGGCGGAGTGCCCGGCGCCGGTGGCGCCGCGGACCCTGCGCACGCGCACGCCCTCGGCTTCGAGTTCCGCCAGGAGTTCGTCGACCGCGTCGGGCTCTCCGGAGACGGTCAGGGCGGCGGGCCCGTTCACGGCGGCGACCGACAGCCGGTCCCCGTACTTCTCCAGCCTCGCGCGCACCCGATCGGCGGGCATGGCGACCGCGAGCATGGCGCCCTTGCCGATGAGCTTGGTCAGCGAGCGGCTGCGCAGGGCCACGATCCGGGCCGCGTCGTCCAGGGTCAGCGCGCCCGCGACGTACGCGGCGGCGACCTCGCCCTGCGAGTGGCCGACGACGGCGGCAGGCGTCACACCGTAGGAGCGCCAGAGGGCGGCCAGCGACACCATGACGGTGAACAGCGCGGGCTGGGCGACCTCCACCTCGGCCACGTCCGGCGCGTCGGGCTCGGCGCGCAGGACGTCGAGCAGCGGCCAGTCGAGGTAGGGGGCGAACGCCTCGGCGCAGGCCTTCGCCCGCTCGGCGAAGACCGGGGCGGTGTCCAGCAGTTCGCGGGCCATCTCGGTCCACTGCGAGCCGTGGCCGGGGAAGACGAAGGCGACCTTGCCGGAGGCCGCGGCGGTGCCCTGGACCACGGTGTCCGCGGGTTCGCCGTCGGCGAGCGCCGCGAGCCCGGCCCGCAGCTCGTGCCGGTCGTGGCCGACGACCACGGCCCGCTGCTCCAGCGGCGTCCGCGTGGTGACGAGGGCGCGGCCGACGTCGGGCAGCGAGAGCCCTTCGGTTGCACGGTCGAGGTGGTTCAGGAGCCGGCGGGCCTGCTCGCGCAGGGACCGGGCGGTCTTCGCGGACAGCGCCCACGGGAGCACGTCCAAGGGGCGGGCGGCGGTCGCGTCCTGCGCTGCGGGGGGCTGTTCGCCCTCGGTGGCGGGCGCGGTCCGCGGGGCCTGCTCGATGATGGTGTGCACGTTGGTGCCGCTCATCCCGAACGAGGAGACGGCCGCACGCCGTGGCCTGTCCCGGTCGGGCCAGGCGGTCTGCTCGGTGAGCAGGCGCACGTTCCCCCTGGACCAGTCGACGTCCGGGGTCGGCTCATCGACGTGCAGCGTCCGCGGCAGGACGCCGCTGCGGATGGCCATCACCATCTTGATGACGCCGCCGACGCCCGCGGCCGCCTGCGCGTGGCCGATGTTGGACTTCAGCGAACCGAGCCACAGCGGCCGGTCCTCGGAACGCTCCTCGCCGTACGTGGCCAGCAGCGCCTGTGCCTCGATCGGGTCGCCGAGCCGGGTCCCGGTGCCATGGGCCTCCACGGCGTCCACCTCGTCCGCGGCGAGCCGGGCATTGGCCAGCGCCTGCCGGATGACCTGCTGCTGGGCCTTGCCGCTGGGCGCGGTCAGGCCGTTGGAGGCGCCGTCCTGGTTGACCGCGCTGCCCCGCACGACGGCGAGGACCTCGTGCCCGTTGCGGCGGGCGTCGGACAGCCGCTCCACCAGGACCAGGCCCACGCCCTCGGCGAAGCCGGTGCCGTCGGCGGACGAGGAGAACGCCTTGCAGCGGCCGTCGGCGGACAGCGCGCGCTGCCGGCTGGACATCGTGAACGCGGACGGTCCGGCCATCACCATCACTCCGCCGGCCAGTGCCATGGAGCACTCGCCGCCCCGCAGCGCCTGCACGGCGAGGTGGAGGGCGGTCAGCGAGGACGAGCAGGCGGTGTCGACGGTGACCGACGGGCCCTGCAGGCCGAAGGTGTAGGAGAGCCGGCCGGAGATCACGCTGGCCGCGTTGCCGCTGGGAATGTAGCCCTCGACGCCGTCGGGCACCTTGAGCGGGCGGCCGGTGTAGTCCTGGTAGCCGGAGCCGACGAAGACGCCCGTGGCGGTGGAGCGCATCGCGTGGGGGGCGATCCCGGCGCGCTCGAAGGCCTCCCAGGTGGTCTCCAGCAGCAGGCGCTGCTGCGGGTCCATGGCGACGGCCTCACGCGGGCTGATTCCGAAGACCGCGGGGTCGAACTCGTCCGCGTCGTGCAGGAATCCGCCCTGGGTGGTGTACGTGGTGCCGGGGTGATCGGGGTCCGGGTGGTAGAGCCGTTCGACGTCCCAGCCGCGGTTGCCGGGGAAGCGGGAGATCGCGTCGCGGCCGGAGGCGACCAGCTCCCACAGGTCCTCGGGTGAGCGCACGCCGCCGGGGTAGCGGCAGGCCATGCCGATGATGGCGATCGGCTCGTCCAGCACCGCGGCGGCCGTGGCGGCCGTGGCCTTCGCGTCCTGGCCGCCGGTGAGTTCGGTGAGCAGGTGGGCGGCGAGGTCCGCGGCCGTGGGGTGGTCGAAGACCAGCGTCGTGGGCAGGGCGAGGCCGGTGGCCTCGTTGATGCGGTTGCGGAGTTCCACCGCGGTCAGGGAGTCGAAGCCGAGGTCCCGGAAGGGCCGGTCGGTCTCGACGGCGCCCGCTCCGCGGTGACCGAGGACGGCGGCGGCGTGCGTGCGCACGAGGTCCACGAGGGCCCGTGCACGGTCCTCGTGCGACAGCCCGGCCAGGCTCTCGGCGAGCGCCCCGGAGCCGCGGC
The DNA here is from genome assembly GCF_042737005.1 of Streptomyces sp. NPDC060027. Classification (NCBI taxonomy): domain Bacteria; kingdom Bacillati; phylum Actinomycetota; class Actinomycetes; order Kitasatosporales; family Streptomycetaceae; genus Streptomyces; species Streptomyces sp. NPDC060027. The sequence goes on along the minus strand of NZ_JBHWVI010000136.1, from coordinate 761 downwards.
CCGCTTCGGCGGCGTCCTCCGTGAGGGTCGCGCGTACCTCGGGGAGGTCGCCGAGCAGCGGGCTGGGCCGGCCGAGGGTGAAGGGCACGATGAAGCGCGGCCAGTCCACGTCGGCCACGGTCAGCAGGATCTCGTCGCGGTCGAGCGCGTGCTGCAGGGCGGTGATCGCCGATGCGGGGGTCATCGCGCGAAGGCCGCGGCGGCGCAGCCGCTCCTCGTCGTCGCCGTCCTCGACCATGCCGCCGTCGGCCCAGGGGCCCCAGGAGACGGCGGTCGCGGTGAGTCCGCGGTCGCGGCGCCGCCGGGCGAGACCGTCCAGGAAGGCGTTGCCGGCGGCGTAGGCGGCCTGGCCGCCGCTGCCCCAGACGCCGGAGACGGAGGAGAAGAGGACGAAGGCGTCGAGCTCCTGGTCGCCCAGCAGTTCGTCCAGGTGCGCCGCGCCGCCGGCCTTGGCGGCGAGCGCGGCGGCGAAGACGGCCGGGGTGGTGGCGTCCACCGTGCCGGCGTCGGCGACCCCCGCGGCGTGCACGACGGCGGTGAAGGCGTGCTCGGCGAGCAGGACCGCCACGGCGTCGCGGTCGGCCACGTCGCAGGCGACGAGGGTGACGCGGGCACCGAGGGCTTCCAGCTCGTCCCGCAGGGCGGCGGCGCCCGGGGCGTCCGCGCCCCGACGGCTGGTGAGGACGAGGTGTTCGGCGCCGCCGCGCGCCAGCCAGCGGGCGACGTGGCCGCCCAGCGCACCCGTACCACCGGTGATGAGG
>NZ_JBHWVI010000135.1:0-23746 GCF_042737005.1 Streptomyces sp. NPDC060027 | reverse complement strand
ATCCTGACAGGTGCAGCACCGGCCAGAACCGATTGCCGGGCCGGGCGAAATGATGGCCGGTGGCCGCCGTCATCAGCCCCGGATTGATGCCGCAGAAAAGCACCGAGAGGCCGTCCGCGACGACATCCGGCACGAGCCGGTCGCGGGCGGCCTCCAGGTCCGCGGGGGTGAGCCGTGTCAGAGGATCGCTCCGGGCGTGTAGCCGGCGGCCTCGGGGTGCTGCTTGAGGATCTCCTCGACGCGCCCGACGACGGTGGCCACCTGGTCGGCCGCCGCGCCCGTGAAGGACAGCTTGTCGGCCATCAGCTCGTCGAGCTGCGCGCGGTCCAGCGGGATGCGCTCGTCCGCGGCGAGCTTGTCGAGCAGTTCGTTGCGCTCGGAGCCCTGCTCACGCATGGCGAGGGCGGAGGCGACCGCGTTCTCCTTGATCGCCTCGTGGGCGACCTCGCGGCCGACACCGGCGCGCACCGCGCCCATCAGGACCTTGGTCGTCGCGAGGAACGGCAGGTAGCGGTCCAGCTCGCGGGCGACGACGGCCGGGAAGGCGCCGAACTCGTCGAGGACGGTCAGGAAGGTCTCCAGCAGACCGTCCAGCGCGAAGAACGCGTCCGGCAGCGCGACGCGGCGCACGACCGAGCACGACACGTCGCCCTCGTTCCACTGGTCGCCGGCCAGCTCGCCGGTCATCGACGCGTAGCCGCGCAGGATGACCATGAGACCGTTGACGCGCTCGCAGGAGCGGGTGTTCATCTTGTGCGGCATCGCGGAGGAGCCGACCTGGCCGGGCTTGAAGCCCTCGGTGACCAGCTCGTGTCCGGCCATCAGGCGGATCGTCTTGGCCGTCGAGGACGGGGCGGCCGCCAGCTGCACCAGGGCGGTCACGACGTCGTAGTCCAGGGAGCGCGGGTAGACCTGGCCGACGGAGGTGAAGGCCTGCGAGAAGCCGAGGTGCCCGGCGATCCGCTGCTCCAGGTCCGCGAGCTTGGCCGCGTCCCCGCCCAGCAGGTCGAGCATGTCCTGCGCCGTGCCGACCGGGCCCTTGATACCGCGCAGCGGGTAGCGGCCGAGCAGTTCCTCGAGACGGCCGTACGCGACGAGCAGCTCGTCGGCGGCGGTCGCGAAGCGCTTGCCCAGGGTGGTGGCCTGTGCGGCGACGTTGTGCGAGCGGCCGGCCATGACCAGCTCGGCGTACTCGCCGGCGAGCTTGCCCAGACGGGCGAGGACCGCCACCGTACGGTCGCGCATCAGTTCCAGCGAGAGCCGGATCTGCAGCTGCTCGACGTTCTCGGTGAGGTCGCGGGACGTCATGCCCTTGTGCACGTGCTCGTGCCCGGCGAGGTCGTTGAACTCCTCGATCCGTGCCTTCACGTCGTGCCGGGTGACCTTCTCGCGCTCGGCGATGGAGGCGAGGTCGACCTGGTCGAGGACGCGCTCGTAGTCGGCGATGGCGGCGTCCGGCACCTCGATCCCGAGGTCCTTCTGGGCGCGCAGCACGGCGATCCAGAGCTGACGCTCCAGTTTCACCTTCTGCTCGGGGGACCAGAGCGTGGCGAGCTCGGCGGAGGCGTAGCGTCCGGCGAGGACGTTGGGGATACGGGGCTTTGCAGGCGCGGCAGTCACGTGTGTGGAGTTTACCGGCTGTCCGGCGCGGGGCCTGTTACGTCCGCCGCGTCCCGAATGCGCAGGTCGGGGCGGAGCGGCACCCCCCGGCGGACCGGGGCGTGCGTGAGAGGTGCGGGGACGGGACGGAGGTGCCGCGCGGGGCGGGCACCACAGACCACGTCGTCGCTCCTGCCGACCGCCGGTGGTCCCGGCGGAGTGACGCTCAACTTCCTTTGAGTAAAAGAGAGTTGTTCATCGTATTGGGTAGGGGGATGTCTTGGTGGATCGATTCCGCAGTGCCGTACTCAGGACCCTGAACGCGGGGGGCGGCTTCCGTAGCCCGCCTGCGCGTGGGGATCGGGGTGGGACTGCTCGCTGCCGACCACAGCGCGCAGGCCCCCGTACGTCTTTGAGGTGAACCGGTCGTGGGCGAGGGTGAGCTCGGCCGTGATCAGCTGGTTGCGCTCGTCATTGACTTCCTCGATCTCCTGCATGAGCAGGGAGTTCTTGGCGCGGAGTGCCGTGTTCGCGTTCCGCGCCTCGTCGAGGGCTCGGGCATGGCTGCCGAGTCTGATGGCTGTGATGGTGGCCCTGCGGGCCATGGCCTTCTCTCGCTGGGACAGCTCCAGCTCGCGCTTGTGCATGTCCAGCTCGAGGCGTCTTCGGTGCTCCGCCAGGACGCTCAGATCATGCCGTGTACGGGCGTCGACCTGGTTGACCGTGTGACGGAGCAGGGCCGCGAGCACCCCTGCCACTCCCATGGTCAACAGGCCGACCCCGACTGCCGCCAACTCCCATGCATGGTGCCAGACGCCTTCGCCCACGAATGTCCAGCCGGCTGTGCAGCTGGCGGTGGACGCGAATGCCAGTCTGTACGCCACGTTTTTTTACCCCCTTGCAGTGGCCCCCCGGTTTTCGTCGGCATCGAGGTCCTTCTGGAGCTCGATCGCTTGGACGATGTTCCCGCTGAGCATTGTGCGGATTCTGAGATCAGTGATTCCCCATGCGTCCATGGCCTCCTCCGGGGTGAGTGTTGCTGAGGCTACCCTCCGTACCGCAGGCTGAGGCCCGTGTTCCGGCGGAAGCATTCCGCTGTTGACCAACATCTCCCGCTGGTCGAGGCCAAGCACTGACGCCCATGTCGTCAGTTGCGAGGGGAGGGGGAGGGTCTTGCCTTCCAGTGTTCTGCTGATCGTCGTCAGGCTCACTCCAATCGTGATGGCCAGCTGAGCCCGGCCACCGGCTCGTGGGCGGACGTCGTACCCGGCCGCTGTCGCGGCGTTCGTGAGGTACTCGCCAACCCTCCTTGCGAGAGCTTGTCGCTCACCGCGGGACTCGTGGGGGGACTCTTCCATGCTCCGCATGCCCGGAGAGTAGCGCGCATGTATGCAACTTGCACGCGACTTGCATGCGTGCATCTTCGCAGGTCAACGGCTGTTTGGGCGTCATGCCAGGCCAAGAGGGACGGTTCGCACTCCAGTTCCCGACAAAAAGTCCCGTCGTCATACCGGCGAAGCAACTTGCGTACGTGTACGCAAGTTGCATATGTTGCATGACTGTGAGTTAGTCGCACGTATGCAAGTCCCTTTGAGGGGGCCCTATTTGCACCGCCTCGGCATCAGCTCGACCACGTTCCGGAGCTGCGAGGTACCTGCGGGGGACGCCTCGAAACCTTCGGACACGACGACCCGGTCATCCGGCGCCCGAGGCCGGTCATGCCGGAGCGGACCGTCGCAGCACCTGCCCACCACAGTTCATCCACTCATGAACGGAGTAGGCCTTGATCGCCGAGGCTAACGCCGCAACACCGCGGTTCGACACTAGAGAACCGGCCCTTATCGCCCGCGCACTCGCGGGCGACCGGGACGCGTTCGGGGAGCTCTACGCCCTGCACCACCCCGCGGTGCTGGCCTACGTGCAGCGCCGTGTACGCAATCGGCAGGTCGCCGAGGACATCACCGGCGAGACCTTTCTCAACGCCTGGATGAAACGCGGCACTTTTACCTATCGCGGCGTCGGCTTCGTCGGGTGGCTGATCACCATCGCCCGGAACAAGGTCATCGATCATTGCAAGAGCGCGCAGCGGCGTGAGTTCGTCGTCGAGGACATGCTCGGCTTCGACGAGGACCTCACCGTCAGTACGGAGGACACCGTACTGATCGGTCTGGACGAGGAGTTGTTGCGTCAGGCGCTGGAACAGTTGCGGCCGCCACAACGCGAAGTCCTCACGCGTCGCTTCCTGATGGAGTTCTCGGTGCTTGAGACGGCGCGCCAGATGGAGCGGACCGAAGGTGCTGTGAAGACCCTCCAGTTCCGGGCGCTGGCCAAGCTGCGCAGCGAGTATCTGGGGGTGGCGGCATGACCACCGTGCCCGGGATCCGTACGGCCGTCGAAGCGCACCTCGCCGAGCAACTCGGCATGTTCGCCCGGGAATTCGTCGCCGAACTGGAAGCGCAGGGGAGACTGGTCGAGGTGGGCGGTGCCGGTGTCCTCGAACGGCTGCGGACACAGGTCGAGACGTGGCAGAACTGCCCGGAGGCCTACCACGCGGCCGTCGACACGATCGTCGAGGACTGCGGCTACCCGAGCGAGGTTGCGATGAGGATCGCCACCGCCCTGAACCGCAAGGGGCTGATCCCCGGCGGCGAGGACCGCGTGCCGGACTCCGAGTCCGAGCCCGTGCCTGACCGCGTGCCTGAGCCCGTGCCCGTGCCCGGGAGCGAGCGTGCTTCCGTCCCCTCGCCGAACCGCGAGGGACTCATGCCCGTCGGCGAGGACCCCGAGCCGCGGCACGACCGTGCCCCCGCGTCCTCGCCGCTGGTGCCGACCTCACGCGGTGCGATCGTGCTGCACCTCGCCGACCGCGGCGCCGGACGGGCCGCGGTGGAGCACGGTGCGGCGCCGGTGCCCCGACGCGTCGACGGCCAGGTCCCGCGGGTGCGGCCGGCCTCCGCGCGGACGCGCGCCGTCGGATGGGGCAGCGCCTCCGCCCGCGCGGTCTCCGTCGCCGCGGCCCTGCAGTCCGACCACCTCGCGCGCCTGGAGGCCATGCAGATCAGCGCGGACGGCGAGCGGGTCACCGTGGCCATCAAGGCCACATGCCTGGCCGACTGGGAGTACTGGCTCGACGCGATCGGGGCTCCCCGCAACGTCCGGACCAGGACGGCAGGGCACGCCCAGGTGGCCGCGGGGACGATGGACGGAGTGGCTGTCCACCTCACCGCGCACGGCGTCCCCGAACTCCTCCAGGAAGCGAGCGACGCCGCCGCCGACCCCTTCTACCTCTGGGGACGGATCTACGACCTCGGAATGGGGCAGGTCGACCGGGCCGACCGCATCTGGCTGTCCCTCGGCCGACGACAGGACGAGCGCGGGATGCCCCTGCTGATCCTGCGTGGCACGGACGGTCCTCCGTATCCGCTGGCTTCGATCGTCATGGCGCACGGCCCGCTGACGGCCACCCCGCCCCCCTCCGAACTCCCCACCGACGGAATGGCCGGGGACAGTGCGTGACGACCACCGGGCGCCTCTGCTTCGGCTGGCTGTTTCTCACCCGTGGTGCCCCGCACCTCTGCACGAGGCGACCCAAGGCCATGCGTCCACGGAGGTTCCGGGGATGTGTACTGCACCTGGCCCAGAACATCCCTGATCTGTAGTAGGCGCGGCTGCTCGATGTGGCTGGTTTCCCACCCTCCCGGTGGCTCGCCGCGGGGGTGCCGATGGGGCACATCGGCCCTGATCCGTCCACCGATGGCGTGACGGTGCGAAAAGGTACGCACACGCTTTTGCCCCGGCCACGCCCGCGAGCCGTTACCGGGAGTTCCTCCGGCGGTGGTCAGGGGCGTACTTCTCAGGCCCACGCATGAGTGCTTTGATGTTGATCCTGGCTGGGTTCCCCGGCTGGCCTGTTACTTGTCATCCACTCCAGGGTGGCGAGACGGCTCCTCTCCATGCTCCGCAAAGCTGGAGGGGCCGTCGGCCGGGTCCGGCGCACGCCGGGCCCGGCCGTAGTTCCGGGGCGTGTGAGTGAGCGCATCAACAGCACTCCCGCGCTGTCGAGCGCCCCCCGTGCGCCCTGTGGCGGTCGAGGGGCGAACCGGTAGCGTCCTCTTCATGCGGAGCATGGGCCGCCGTGTCACTCGAGAGAGGGGCACGGCGGAAGCCGCCGGACCGGCGCTCCCTTCGGCCCTCGTGGCCACCGCGCTCAGCCTCCCCGGCACACGGACGTGGCCCGGGATTCCTGGAGTCACCCCCGGCGGATCACGGAGTCAGCCGCCGTGCCCGCCCGTGACCGGACCCTCGTAGGGAAGCAGCTCCGGCCGTTTCGCCGGAAGTCCGTCACCGGACGAGCGCCCCGTCAGCCGTCGCCCGATCCACGGCAACAGATGCTGCTGGGCGAAGCGGGCGTCGGCGCCGCGGCGGGCGACCCAGCCGGGCGGCGCCGTGGGCGCCATCGGGGTGCGCCACTCCGCGTCCTCCGCCTCGTACCCGAGGGTCTGCCAGACGGCCTCCGCGACCCGGCGGTGCCCCTCGGCGGACAGGTGCAGCCGGTCCACGTCCCACACGCGCGGGTCGGCGAGCGAGGGCGCTCCGTAGAGGTCGACGACCAGCGCGTCGTGCCGCTTCGCGAGATCGTCGACGATGGTGAAGAGCTCCTCCATGCGGGGCCGGAAGCGTTCGAGCACCGGACCGTTGCGGCCGGGGCTGCGCATCAGGACGAGCCGCTCGCAGGCGGGGGCGAGCCGCTCCACGGCCTCCTCCAGGAGGCCCCGGACACGTCCCATGTCGACCTTGGGCCGCAGGGTGTCGTTGAGGCCGCCCACCAACGTGATCACATCGGGCCGCATGGCGGCGGCCACGTCCACCTGCTCGGCGACGATCTGGCCGATCAGTTTGCCGCGTACGGCGAGGTTGGCGTAGCGGAAACCGGGCGTCCGGGCGGCCATCCGGCCGGCGAGGAGGTCGGCCCATCCTCGGTAGGAGCCGTTGGGCAACAGGTCCGACATGCCCTCGGTGAAGGAGTCGCCGACCGCGACAAGGCTGGTGTAGGTGGCATTCGTCTGCATGGCGGGAAAGATGGTAACCCGAACACATACTCATCGGTCGGTCGGGCTCCTGGGCCGGTCGGCCCCGCAGTCCCTTCGGGGAGCCCCGCCCGGCGGCCGCGACGAAACCCACCTCCGTCCGGGCGGGGCTCCCGGCGACCTCCACCCGGACGACCCGCGATCGGCCGACCTCCGCCCGGAGGCCTTTCTAGGCCGGCTGTCCGAAGAGTTCTCTCAGGACGTCCTCCATCGTCACCAGCCCCGTGAGCCGTCCGTCGCTGCCCATGACGGCCGCGAGATGCGTACGACTGCGGCGCATCGCCGTCAGGACGTCGTCCAGCGGGGTGCTCTCCCGGACGCGGGCGATGGGCCGCATGTCCTCCACACGGAACGGCACCTCGCGCGGAACGGCGTCCAGCGCGTCCTTGACGTGCAGATAACCGACGATGCGGCGGCCGTCGTCGACGACAGGGAAGCGGGAGAAGCCCGACTCGGCCGACAGTCGCTCCAGCTCCTCCGGAGTGACGCCCACGCGTGCGTAGACGACGCGTTCCACCGGGAGCACCACGTCGTGCACCGGGCGGCGGCCCAGTTCCAGCGCGTCGTGCAGCCGCTCCTGGGCGCGATGGTCGATGAGCCCCGCCGCACTGGAGTCCTGGACGAGGCGAGCCAGTTCGTCGTCGGAAAAGGTCGCCGTGACCTCGTCCTTCGTCTCGACCCGCAACAGCTTCAGCAGCCCGTTGGCGAAGGCGTTGACCGTGAAGATCACCGGGCGCAGCGCGCGCGACAGCGCGACGAGCGGCGGCCCCAGCACCAGCGCCGTACGCACGGGTTCCGCGAGGGAGACGTTCTTCGGAACCATCTCGCCGAGCAGCATGTGCAGATACGTCGCCAGGGCGAGCGCGATGACGAAGGAGACCGCGTGGCCCGCACCGGAGGGGACGCCCATCGCGTGGAACACCGGCTCCAGCAGGTGCGCGATCGCGGGCTCGGCCACGATGCCGAGCACCAGGGTGCACAGCGTGATGCCCAACTGCGCGGTCGCGAGCAGCGCCGAGACGTGTTCGAGGCCCCAGATCACACTCCGCGCCCGCCGGTCGCCCCGCTCGGCATGCGGCTCGATCTGGCTGCGGCGCACCGAGATCAGCGCGAACTCGGCGCTCACGAAGAAGGCGTTCACGACGAGCGTGGCGAGCCCGATCAGCAGTTGTACGGCGGTCATCGCGCGCCCTCCTCGGCGTCGTGCGGCGCGTGCAGCAGCACGCGTGCGGCCCGCCGCCCCGAGGCGTCCACCACGTCGAGCCGCCACCCGGCGACCTCGACGGTGTCTCCCTCGGCGGGGATGCGGCCGAGCTCGGCCGCGACGAAACCGGCCAGCGTCTCGTACGGCCCGTCGGGAACCCGCAGTCCGACGCGGGCGAGCTGGTCGGTGCGGGCGGAGCCGTCCGCCGAGTACAGCGCCCTGCCCTCGTCGTCCGTGCCGACCGGGGCGAGGTCGGGTGTCTCGTGCGGGTCGTGCTCGTCGCGCACCTCGCCGACGACCTCCTCGACGATGTCCTCCAGCGTGGCGACGCCCGCCGTACCGCCGTACTCGTCGATGATCACGGCCATCGTGCGTTTGCCGACGAGCCGGTCCAGCAGCCGGTCGACGGTCAGTGATTCCGGTACGAGCAGCGGCTCACGCATGATCTGCGAGACGGCGGTCAGTGTCCTGCTGTCGGCCCGCACGGTCAGCACGTCCTTGATGTGCGCGACGCCGACGACGTCGTCGAGACTGCCGTGGTAGACGGGGAAGCGGGACAGGCCGGTCGCCCGGGTCGCGTTCGCCACGTCCTCGCAGGTCGCCTGGACGTCCAGCGCGATGACCTGGACGCGGGGCGTCATCACGTTCTCCGCGGTCAGGTCGGCGAGGTTCAGGGTGCGCACGAACAGCTCGGCGGTGTCCGCCTCCAGCGCACCCTCCTTGGCGGAGTGCCGGGCGAGCGCCACCAGCTCCTGGGGCCCGCGGGCGGAGGCCAGCTCCTCGGCGGGCTCCAGGCCGAAGCGGCGTACGACGTGGTTCGCGGTGTTGTTGAGATGCGCGATGAACGGCCGGAACGCGGCGCTGAACCAGCGCTGCGGAGTGGCCACCCGCTTGGCCACGGCCAGCGGTGAGGAGATCGCCCAGTTCTTGGGGACCAGTTCACCGACGACCATCAGGAAGATCGTCGAGAGCGCGGTACCGATGACCAGGGCCACCGAGCGCGAGGCGGAGGCCGGGACGCCGATCGACTCCAGGGGACCCGCGATCAGCTTGGCGATCGAGGACTCCGAGAGCATGCCGACGACAAGGTTCGTCACGGTGATGCCCAGCTGGGCGCCGGACAGCTGGAAGGTGAGGTTCCGCACGGCCTTGAGGGCGCCCGAGGCGCCCCGCTCGCCGCGCTCCACGGCACGCTCCAGTTCGCTGCGTTCGACCGTGGTCAGCGAGAACTCCGCCGCCACGAAGCCGCCGCAGGCCAGCGACAGCAGAACCGCCACCAGCAGCAGGAACACTTCCGTCATCGGGTCACCTCCGTTCCATGATCGGCCAGGGACGGGGGGATCGCGCGATGTCCGGGGCAGCCGTGAGGAACACGGCTCCGGCTACTGGGAGGCTCGCCCATGGGCGGACGCTCACACCTTTCGTTGGAGGACCGATGGTCCACCAATGGTAAAGGACGGGCAAAGGGGCCTCCTTGGCGGCCTCCGCCCGGCGCTGCGGAGCCTCTAATCGTCGGTGAGCGGCTTCACCCAGCGCCGCCAGTGCTCCTCGGGCGCATACCCGGCAGCCCGCCAGGCATGGTGGGCGGTTTCGTTCCGGCGCAGCACCATGGCGTCGCCGCGCCGCCCTCCGAGCCGTACGAAGCGCTCCTCCGCGGCGGCGAGCAGGGCCGAGCCGATGCCGAGGCGCCGCCGTCCGGGATGGACGGCCAGCCGGTACAGATGGCAGCGCCAGCCGTCGAAGCCGGCGATCACGGTGCCGACCAGCTCGCCCTCGCGCTCCGCCAGGAGCAGGGCCTCGGGGTCGCGGGCGACCAGTCGTTCCACGCCGTTCCGGTCGTCACTGATGCTCGTGCCCTCGGCGGCCACTTTCCAGAAGGCGAGCACGGCATCGAGGTCTTCGGGCCGCGCGGCCCGTATCCGCAAGTCGGTCATGGGCCGATCCCATCACGGAGGCCGGGCACGGGCCCCGTATTCCATCATGCGGACGGTCACCGGCCGCGCAGGTCACGGACCACGGGAGCGAAGGCCTCGATGCTCGGCTCCAGCACGGTCGGACACGAGAATCCGAAGCGCTCGCGCCGGGCCGCCCGCACCTGCTCGACGATCCGCTTCCCTCCCTGTCGCGGACCTGCCCCGGTCCTGGCCCCGGTCCCGGTGGACCGGGGCCAGCCGGTCACTCGTGCGCGATGGCCTCCAGCACGTTCATGCGCGACGCGCGCAGTGCCGGGAGCAGCGCCGCGACGATGCCGACGACGGCCGAACCGACCACGACCGCGACGATCGTCGTCCAGGGGATCGCGAGCGCCTTCATGCCCTGCAGCGCGAGCACCTGCTGGACACAGACGCCCCAGATGAGTCCCAGCGCCAGTCCGAGGACGGCGCCGAACACGGCGATCACCACCGACTCCAACCGGATCATCCGGCGCAGCTGGCGCCGGCCGAGCCCGATGGCGCGCAGCAGCCCGATCTCGCGGGTGCGCTCCACGACCGACAGCGCGAGGGTGTTGACCACGCCGAGCACCGCGATGACGATCGCCAGCCCGAGCAGCGCGTACACGAGGTAGAGCAGCACGGCGATCTGGTCGTGGATGAGCTTCTTGTAGTCGGCCTGGTCGCGGACCTGTACCTGTGGATACGGTTCGAGTGTCTTCTCCAGGCGGGGGCGCAGCTGGTCCGGAGCGGTGCCCGAGGCGGCGTTCACGTAGAGCGCGGAGTCCTGGCCGCCGGGCACGAACTTCTCGATCGTGCCGAAGCCGATGACGAGCCCGCCCTGCATCCCGAACCCACCGCTGCCGTCCTGGTCGGTGAGCGCGCCCACCGTCAGGTCGGTCTTGCGGCCGGCGGGGAACTCGACCGGAATCGTGCTGCCGATCCGCACGTCGTGGTCCTTCGCGAACTTCGCGTCCATGGCGATGCGACCGTCGCCGAGCGCCGCCGCCGTGTCGCCCTGCGCGTACGTGATGTGGGCGACGTCGTCGAGCCGCGCGTCGTAGGCGGAGGCGGCCGTCTCGATCCTCTTGCCGTCCGGCAGCCGCACCGCGACCGGGGTGAACCGCTGGCGGACGACGAGCCCGACGCCCTCGGTGGCGCGCACCTTGTCCGTGAGCTCCTTGGAGAACGGCACGAAGTTGTCGTTCTGGAGCACGAAGTCGGCGCCGAGCGTGTTGTCGATCTGGTCGTCGAAGGACTTGCTCATGGAAGCGCTGGCCACGGACATACCGCCGACCAGGGCGAGTCCCACCATGAGCGCGGCGGCGGTGGCACCCGTGCGCCGCGGATTGCGCAGCGCGTTGCGCTGACTCATCCGGCCCACCGAACCGAAGATCGCCGGGAAGGCGCCTCCCAGCACCCGGATCACCGGGCGGACGAGCAGGGGCCCCGCGATCACCGTCGCGATCAGCGTCAGGACGACGCCGAGTCCCAGCAGGGAGGCGGACGTCGATGTCTTCGACGAGGCCGCGCATCCCGCGAGAGCCGCGGCCCCGGCCGCCCCGACGACACCGCCCACCACGGCCCGAACCCGCAACGACCTGCCCACACCCGCGATCTCGGCGTCCGCGAGGGCCGCCATGGGGGAGACGCCCGCCGCGCGCCTGGCCGGGAGATACGCCGCGACATAGGTGACCCCGACCCCGACGACGTACGCCGCCACGGGAGTTCCCCAACCGATCACCATCTCGGTGGACTTGAGGTTCATGCCGAACGCGGACATCAGCTTGATCAGCCCGATCGCCAGCCCGATCCCCGCCGCGAGGCCGAGGGTCGAACCGACCAGGCCGAGGAGCAGCGCCTCGGTGAGCACCGACCGGCGCACCTGACGGCGGTCGGCACCGAGCGCGCGCAACAGGCCGAGTTCCCGGGTGCGCTGGGCGATCAGCATGGAGAAGGTGTTGACGATGAGGAATATCCCGACGAGCACGGCGATCCCCGCGAAGCCGAGCATCACGTACTTGATGACGTCGAGGAATCCGCCGAGCTGGGCGGCGGCCGACTCCGCCTGCTCATCGGCTGTCTTCAGGTCGTACGTCTTGCTGTCGAGTTCGGCGGCGATGCGCTGCTTGAGCAGATCGTCACCGACACCCGGCGCGGCGTCCACGGAGATGCTGGTGGCGACGTCGGGGCCGCCGAGCAGCTTGGTCTGCGCGGTCGGGGTGTCCAGGAAGATCAGCGCGGCACCGGGGTTGGTGGTGGTGAAGGTGGCGATCCCGACGATGCGCACCTGGAACGAGCCGGGCTGCGCCTGCACCGTCAGGGTGTCACCGAGACCGAGGTGCTTCTTGTCGGCGGTGTCGGCGTCGAGCAGTGCCTCTCCGTCGCCCTTCGGCTCGTGTCCGGAGGTCAGCTTCACCGGACTGCGTTCCGTGATCTCCCAGTTGGTGACGATGGTGGGAGCGCCTGTCGTCGGCCCGACCGACTTGTTCTCGCTGTCGACGACCGGGGCGTTCTCCACCGACGCGTCCACATGGGTGGCGGCGACTCCGTCGACCTTGGCGATCCGGTCCGCGAGCGAGGCCGGCACCGTCTCCGTGGCGCCGGTCGGAAGCTGTGAGTTCAGGTCGTTCTTCGGTTCCACGGTCACATCGGCCGAGGTGGAGGCGAAGAGCCGGTCGAACGTGCGCGTCACCGTGTCCGAGAAGATGAGACTGCCCGCGACGAAGGCCACGGACAGCACGATGGCCAGTGCCGAGAGCAGCAGCCGGCCCTTGTGCGCGAAAAAGCTTCGCAGTGTCGCTTTGAGCACGACCGCCTCAGTCCTTGTCGAGGGTTACGTCGCCGGAGCCGCCGCCGGGAGCGGCCTCGCCGGAGCTGCCGGGGGCGGTGCCGCCCCTGCCGGTGACGGGAGCCGTTTCACCCGTGTCGCCGACGCGGGCGCTGCCGTCGGAGTCTCCGTCGGGAACGGGGTCACCGGCCGCGCCGCGCCCGCCGTCGTAGGTCACCCGGATCGTGTCGAAACGCTTCATCCGCTCCAGCACGGCCTCCGCGGTGGGGCGCTCCATCTCGTCCACGATGCGCCCGTCCGCGAGGAAGAGGACCAGGTCGGAGTGGGCGGCCGCGCCGGGATCGTGCGTGACCATGACGACGGTCTGGCCCAGCTCGTCGACGGCCTCGCGCAGGAAGCCGAGGACTTCGAGGCCCGCGCGGGAGTCCAGGTTGCCGGTCGGCTCGTCCGCGAAGATCAGCTCGGGCCGGGAGGCGAGCGCCCGCGCGCAGGCGACGCGCTGCTGCTGCCCGCCGGACAGCTGGGCGGGCCGGTGCTTCAGCCGGTCGCGCAGCCCGAGGGTGTCGATGACCTGGTCCAGCCACTGCTGGTCGGGCTTCTGGCCCGCGATGTCCATGGGCAGCGTGATGTTCTCCGCCGCGTTCAGTGTGGGGATCAGGTTGAACGACTGGAACATGAAGCCGATCCGGTCCCGTCGCAGCCGGGTCAGTTCGCGGTCCTTCAGCCCGGTGATCTCGGTGTCGCCCAGCCACACCTGTCCGGCCGAGACGGTGTCGAGGCCCGCCAGGCAGTGCATGAGAGTGGACTTCCCGGAGCCCGAGGGGCCCATGACGGCGGTGAACCGGCCGCGCGCGATGTCCACGTCGACCGAGTCGAGGGCCAGGACCGCGGTCTCGCCGGAACCGTACGCCTTGGTCAGGCCGCGGGCGCGGGCGGCGATCCCGTCCCCTTCCGCGCGGCCGGGAAGATGCTCGGCAGCAGCTGTGGACAAGACCGCCTCCTCTGTGATGGGTGTCCGGACTCCTCGTCCAGCCCGAGCGTAGTGTGATCGGAGGCACACTCGGTATCCCCCCTGAGTGCCGGAGCGTCTCCGCCCCAGGGTGTGGCCCTGATACCGATGTAAGGGGCACTCTCCACCGGGGTTCTCCACCCTCCGGTTCGGGCGGCCCCTCTTGCCGGTGCTAGTGATTCCGCGCTAGCTTCGAAGGATGGCGAAGACTCAGCTGAACGTCCGGGTGGACGAGGGCACGGCACGGGCCGCCCGGGAGAGAGCCCTGGAACGGGGGATGAGCGTGAACCGCTACATCGAAGAACTCGTCCAGCAGGACACCGGGGAAGTGGGCCACACCTTCGTGGAGGCCGCCGCGGATTTCATGAAGCAGTACGAGTCCGTCTTCGCCGAGGAATTCGGCGCGGACCGTGAAGGCACCCGCGAAGGTCGTCGTTGATCCCTTGAGCAGTCTCAGAGTCGATCTTGCCTGGCTCCTCATGATCGCCGAACAGAAAACGCCCGGAGATCCCCAGGTCACCGACTGGGGAGCCCTCGTCGCCGCGGTCAGTCGGCACGAGGCGGAGATCTTCGGCATCCCCGTCTACGACAGCCCGCACGCCCGCGCCGCCGCGCTGCTCCAGCTCCTCCTGCACGTCCCGGCGCTCGAACGCTCCAACGCGATGTTCGCCTCGGCCGTCGCGTACGCATATCTCGTCGCCAGCGGCCTGAAGGTCGTCACCTCACCGGAACAGGTGCGGGAGCTGGCCCGCCTCGTGAAGAGCGGCGAGGCCACGGTGCACGACATCACGAACGAACTGCGCCGCTGGAGCCTGTGACGCCGTCCGTGCCCCGCGGCCCGATCCGAACGACAGCCCCTAGCCGAGCGGCCGGCGGGCGGTGCCCAGGACGCAGTACGAGGTGGGCAGGCGCGGGCCCTTCTCGGGCATCAGCAGCCGCCGGTAGGGGCCCAGTTCGAAGCCCGCCGCGCGCAGGGCGGCGATCGGGTCGCGGGACAGATGGCAGCCGCCGTTCAGCCGCGGCCACACCGTGCGGTCCAGGCCCCGCTGGGCGGACGCCATCACCCGCCCGCCGCCCCTGCCGTGCTCGAAGAACCGCACCGTGCCGCCGGGGCGCAGCACCCGCCGGACCTCGGCGAGCGCCCTCGGCACGTCCCGCACGCTGCACAGCACCAGGGACAGCACGGCGGCGTCGTACGCCTCGCTCTTGACCGGCAGGGCCTCCGCGACACCCGGTGCCACATCGACCGGCACCTCGCAGCGCAGCGCCGTCTCCACCGCCAACTGCCGGAGCAGCCGCTCGGGCTCGATGGCGACGACTTCCGCGACGGTGCCCGGATAGTGCGCGAAGTTCAGGCCGTTGCCCGCGCCGATCTCGATGACCCGCCCCGAAAGCCCGGTGAGCAGCCGGTCGCGTACCCGGCCGATACCCATCCGGGTCTCTGCGCCGACACTGACACGGGCGTAACAGCGGGCGAACACCGGATGGTGCACGGCCTCCGGAGAGACCTTGCCGGAGCCGGCCGGCCGGAGCGACATGAACGGCATGACGGACCTCCCGGGAGGACGGGTCTTACCGGGATTCTCCCCTCAGGAGGTCCGGCGCACGCGCCGGGCGTGCCGGTGTCCTCGCCATGAAGGGGCTACGGCAAGGGGCGCCGACGCCGATGCGCGCGTGGACGGGCAGGCCGTGTGGTCCTTCTGTCCATGTCCGGGTACGCCGGGGTGCGGAGACGAAGCTCCTCGCTCCCGCGGTGTCCCGGGAGCGAGGAGCCCGTCAGATCCTGTGCGCCGCGGCGAAGGCGTCGGCGTTCCAGCGTCCGCCCAACCGGTGGTCCAGCCAACTCGGGGCCCCCGTACGGAATGCGGCGGGCGAATGAGCCCCCGCGCCCGCCGGCAGCGCGCCCAGCAGGGGCGCCCCGGACACCGCCGGGAGGTCCGCGAGATTGCACCGCATCGCCAGATCGGGGGAGTCCGGCCAGCTGCCGATCACCACGCCCGCGAAGTCCAGCTCCCGGCGCCGCAGTTCACGGGCCGTCAGCTCCGTCGTGTTGAGCGTGCCCAGCCCCGCGGAAGCGACGACCAGCACGGGTGCGTCGAGCAGCCGGGCCGCGTCCGCCAGCGTCCCGTCCTCGTCGTCGAACCGGACGAGCAGGCCACCGGCGCCCTCGACCAGCACCAGATCGTGCTCGGTGGCCAGCTTGGCCGCGGCCTCCGCGGTCACCTGCGGAGACACCGTCGCGAGGCCGGCCCGCCGGGCGGCCGTCGCGGGCGCCAACGGCTCCGGATAACGGCCCAGTTCGAGCGTCGTGACGGCACCCGCGAGCCGGGCCACCTCGTCGGCGTCGCCGCGCTCGTGCGGACGTACACCGGTCTGCGCGGGCTTCAGAACGGCCACGGACCGCCCGGCCGCGAGAGCCGTGGCGGCGACGGCGGCCGTGACGACCGTCTTGCCGACCTCCGTGCCCGTCCCCGTGATCACCAGTACCGGCATCTCAACCCTCCCGCGCCGCCGCGCACACCGCGCGGGCGATCCGTGTCAGATCCGTGTCGCCCGTGACGTACGGAGGCATCGTGTAGACGAGGTCGCGGAACGGCCGCAGCCACACGCCCTCGCGCACCGCGGCGGCCGTCGCCGCCCTCATGTCCACCTCGTGGTCGAGCTGGACGACCCCGATCGCGCCGAGCACCCGTACGTCCCGGACACCCGGCAGGGACGCCGCCTCCGCGAGGCCGTCCCGCAGACCCGTCTCGATCCGCTTCACCTCGGTCCGCCAGTCCTGGCCGAGCAGCAGGTCGACGGACGCGCACGCCACCGCCGCGGCGAGCGGATTGCCCATGAAGGTCGGGCCGTGTGCGAGCACCGGGACCTCGCCGCGCGAGATGCCGTCGGCCACCCGCGAGGTGCACAGCGTCGCCGCCATCGTCAGATAGCCGCCGGTCAACGCCTTGCCGACGCACATCACGTCCGGGGTGACGCCCGCGTGGTCCGCCGCGAAGAGCTCACCCGTACGGCCGAAGCCGGTGGCGATCTCGTCGAAGACCAGCAGCACGTCGTGCGCGTCGCACGCCTCGCGCAGCACCCGCAGATACGCGGGGGAGTGGAAACGCATCCCGCCCGCGCCCTGCACCACCGGTTCCACGATGACGGCGGCGAGCTCGTCCGCGTGCCGCCCGATCAGCTCGCGCAGCCGGTCGGCGTACGCCTCCTCGTAGGCGGCCGGCGGCGCCTCGGCGAACACCTGACGCTGGAGCACGCCCTGCCACAGCTCGTGCATCCCGCCCTCGGGGTCGCACACCGACATGGGCTGCCAGGTGTCCCCGTGATAGCCGCCCCGCCAGGTCAGCAGCCGCTGCTTGCCCGGGCGGCCGAGCGAGCGCCAGTGCTGGAGGCACATCTTGACGGCGACCTCGACGGAGACCGAGCCGGAATCGGCGAGGAAGACGTGCTCCAGCCCCTCCGGCGTGATGTCGACCAGTAGTTTCGCCAGCCGTACGGCGGGCTCGTGGGTGAGCCCGCCGAACATCACGTGGCTCATGCGCTCCAGCTGGCCGCGAGCCGCGTCGTTCAGGACCGGGTGGTTGTAGCCGTGGATCGCCGACCACCAGGACGACATGCCGTCGATCAGCTCGCCGCCACCCTCGGCCAGGCGCAGCCGGACCCCGCTCGCCGACTCCACGACCAGCGGCTCCTGGCGGCCGGGCATCGGCCCGTACGGATGCCAGACGTGCCGCCGGTCGAGGTCGAGCAGTTCCCGTACGGACAGATCAGGCATTGGGCGCGAGGTCCGTCCCGGCACCGCGGCGACGCACGGAGACAAGGTCCGTGCGGGCCTCGGCGGGCGCCGACGCCGCTGCCGGAACCGCAGCCGCGGAACCGCACACCCCGCCGTCCGCGTGGGACCCGCAGCCGGCCTCCGCCTGCGACCCGCACCCGGCGCCGTCGTGCGTTCCGCATCCGGCCTCCGCGTGCGATCCGCAGCCGCCGGCCACCGACGCCCGGTGCTCCGGCAGCGTCACCTCGCCCGCGTTCTCCACCTCGAAGCCGGCGTCCGCGATCATCTCCAGGTCGGCCTTGCCCGCCTGGCCCTCGCTGGTGAGGTAGTCACCGAGGAAGATCGAGTTGGCGAGGTTCAGGGCGAGCGGCTGGAGGGTGCGCAGATGGACCTCGCGGCCGCCGGCGATGCGGACCTCGACGTCCGGGCAGACGAACCGGACCATGGCGAGGATGCGCAGACAGCGCTGCGGGGTGAGGTTCCACTCCTTGGCGAGCGGGGTGCCCTCGAAGGGGATCAGGAAATTCACCGGAACGGAGTCTGGGTCGAGCTCGCGCAGCGCGTACACGACGTCCACGAGGTCCTCGTCCGACTCGCCCATGCCCGCGATCAGACCCGAGCAGGCGGACAGCCCCGCGGCGTGCGCCTTCTGGACCGTGTCGACCCGGTCGGCGTACGTGTGGGTGGTCGTGATCTCCCCGTACGTCCCCTCGGACGTGTTCAGGTTGTGGTTGTAGGCGTCCGCGCCCGCCTCGCGCAGCCGTTCGGCCTGGCCGTCGGAGAGCAGGCCGAGGCAGGCGCACACCTCGACGTTCTCGTTCTCGTCCTTGATCGCCTTGATCGTGTCTGAGACCCGGTCCACGTCACGGTCCGTGGGGCCGCGTCCGCTGGCCACCAGACAGACTCGCTTGGCGCCCCCGGCGAGCCCGGCCGCCGCGGCCCGGGAGGCCTCGTCGGGCTTGAGCCAGGTGTACTTGAGAATGCCCGCCTTGGAGCCGAGGCGCTGCGAGCAGTATGAGCAGTCCTCCGGGCACAGGCCCGACTTGAGGTTGACGAGATAGTTCAGTTTCACCCGTCGGCCGAACCAGTGCCGGCGTACCTTGCCGGCCGCGGCCACCACGTCGAGCACGTCGTCGTCGGAGGTGGCCAGTACGGCCAGCGCCTCTTCGCGGGTCGGCAGCTCGCGCCGAAGCCCCTTGTCCACCAGCGTGTTCAGCAGGTCCATGAGGTCCGATCCTGGACCATGCGACCGCTCTCGGCCAAGGAGAGTTTGCACAACAGAGATGGTTCGACGTGTGGGTATTGCCACATCCTGGGCCGAAGGAGCGACCGCTAGGGTCTGTGCACTGCCTACAAAGCACCCGCCACCGCACTGGCCACGAGCCCCGGAGGACACATGGCGTTCGGCTGGATCGACGAGCAGGCCGAGGCGCGCCGCCGGGCCGGACTCGTGCGTACGTTGCGCCCGCGCCCCGCCGACTCGCCGCTCCTCGACCTCGCGAGCAACGACTACCTCGGGCTCGCCCGCCATCCGGAGGTCACCGAGGGCGCGGCACGGGCCGCTCGCACGTGGGGCGGCGGCGCGACGGGCTCCCGCCTCGTCACCGGCACCACCGAACTGCACGGTGAGCTGGAACGCGAGCTGGCCGACTTCTGCGGCTTCGAATCCGCGCTCGTCTTCTCCTCCGGATACGCGGCCAACCTCGCCGCCGTCACCGCGCTCGCTCCGCACGGCTCGCTGGTCGTCTCGGACGCGGGCAACCACGCCTCACTGATCGACGGCTGCCGGCTGGCCCGCGGCACCACCCAGGTCGTGGGGCACGCCGAC
The DNA here is from genome assembly GCF_042737005.1 of Streptomyces sp. NPDC060027. NCBI lineage: Bacteria > Bacillati > Actinomycetota > Actinomycetes > Kitasatosporales > Streptomycetaceae > Streptomyces > Streptomyces sp. NPDC060027. The sequence goes on along the minus strand of NZ_JBHWVI010000135.1, from coordinate 4,522 downwards.
CCCGACGGCGTGCGCAAGGCGCTCGGCACCCACGAGGGACCCGCCGTCATGGTCTCCGACACGGTCTTCTCGGTGGACGGCGACGCGGCACCGCTCGCCGGACTCGCCCTCGCCTGCCGGGAGCACGGCGCCGGACTGGTCGTCGACGACGCGCACGGACTCGGCGTCCTGGGCGACGGCGGCAGGGGCGCCGCGTACGCGACGGGGCTCGCGGGAGACCCGGACGTCGTCGTGACCGTCACGCTCTCCAAGTCGCTCGGCAGCCAGGGCGGCGCCGTCCTCGGCCCGGCGGCGGTCATCGATCACCTAATCAACGCGGCGCGCACCTTCATCTTCGACACCGGTCTGGCGCCGGCGGCGGCGGGCGCGGCCCTGGCTGCGCTGCGGCTGCTGCGCCGCGAACCGCGGCGAGCCGTACGCGCGCGCGAGGTGGCCACGGCGCTGCACACCCGTCTGACGGCGGAGGGTCTCGCCGCGGTACGACCGGACGCCGCCGTCGTCTCCGTGCGGGCACCGTCCCCCGAACGAGCGGTGCGATGGGCGGCCGACTGCCGCGAGGCGGGCCTCGCCGTCGGCTGTTTCCGTCCCCCGTCGGTGCCCGACGGTATTTCGCGGCTGCGGTTGACGGCCCGCGCGGACCTCACCGACGAGCAGATCGAGCACGCGGTGGACGTGATCAGCCGAAACCGCTGAAACGGTGAAGCCGTGGAGCCGTGGAGCGGTGAAGTCGTGCGCTGCGCTGGTCAGTTCAGTCCGGTGATGAACCCCTCCCAGGCGCCGGGGGCGAACAGCAGGGCGGGGCCGGCCGGATTCTTGGAATCGCGCACCGCGACCATTCCGGACCAGGGCCCGGAGCCCGGGCGTGCCGTCTCGACGCAGTTGTTCATTCCCGTGCTGCGGCTGCTGCGCAGCCACCGCACGCCGTGCAGTGAGGTACTGGAGGGTACGTACCGAGGCATTGCAGACATGGGGGTGCCTCCTTACGCGCCGTCAGCTATCCCGGCGATGTAGTCCAACGAGTCCTCGGGCGAAAGGGCGTGGAACTGAAGGGCGTTGAAGGCCTCGGTGTAGGCCTGGAGGTCTTCTTTCCGCTCGAGGTAGAGGCTACTCGTCAAGTGGTCGAGAACAACCACATCCAGATCAGTTGTGTTCGGAAATGAGAAAATAACGAAAGGCCCGGTGACTCCGATGTGGGCTCCGGCGGCGAATGGCAGTACCTGGAGCCGCACTTGAGGCAGGGCGGCGGCCTCCCGCAGCCGGCCCAGCTGGCGTGCCATGACCTCGGGACCGCCGACCTCCCGCCGTAACACCGCTTCGTCCAGCACCGCGGACAGCCTCAGCGGCGGGTCCGAACGCAGCACGTCCTGCCGGGCCAGGCGCACCTCGACCAGGGCGTCGAGCTTGCTCTCCTCCAGTCCGTCCACGGCGGCCCGCGTCACCGCGCGGGCGTAGTCCGGCGTCTGCAGCAGTCCGGGTACGACGGAGGTCTCCAGGGTGCGCATGCCGCTGGCCCCCGACTCCAGGCTGATGAAGTCGCGGTACGCGGGCGGGAGCACCCCGCGATACGCGTGCCACCAGTGATGACGGCCGTTGCCCTCGGAGCCCGCCAACACGACGAGGAGCTGGCGCAGTTCCGCGTCCTCGACGCCGTACGCGTCCAACAGGCGTTCCACATCGGCCGGTTTCACCCCACTGATGCCGGTCTCGATGCGGCTCACCTTCGACTGGTGCCAGCCGAGCAGGCGGGCCGCCTGACCGCTGGTGAGGCCCGAGCCCGCGCGCAGCGCGCGCAGTTCGGCGCCGAGCTTGCGGCGGCGCACCGCGGGACCGTGCTGCATGGCCGTTCTCCTTACCCCCTCCAAGTCGCCCGAATACGCTCTGCCGACGCAGAGTTCACCGCATCGAGCGACAGATATATGCATTACTCGGTGGATCGCACCCGTGCCCCGCCCGGTAATGGCAGTCTGGCGCAAGCACCAGTCCGGGACCGTACTCGAACCGTCCGCTCGGTGTCGGGCTCCGGTCCCGTGGGAAAGGGACGACGTCGCCATGGCAGATCACCAGGAAGCATCCGTCACGCTGCGGAGCGAACCCGTCTCGGTTTCCACCGCCCGTAAATTCGTCGCCGAGGTGTTGGCCGAATGGGGCCTGCCGGGCGACTCCGAAGTCGCCGAGACAGTACGGCTGATCGTGTCCGAACTGGCCACCAACGCCGTCCAGCACACGTTCGGGCAGTCGCCCACCTTCACGGTCGACGTACGTCTCGACCGGGAGGAGCACCTGAGTATCGGAGTCACCGACAGCCATCCGCGCTTTCCGAAGCGGCTGCCCGCGGCTGTTCAGCAGGACAACGGCCGCGGCATGGTGATCATCCGCTGGCTGGCCGCCGAATGCGGTGGCAGACTCACCGTCCGGCCGACCCGGGAGGGCGGCAAGACGGTCTCCATCGAACTCCCGTGGACGGTACCGGTCCAGCCGGTGACGGCCGGGGGGCCGCAAGAGCCATAGCGCCGGCGTTCGGAGAGGCCGCGTCGGAGAGGGCCAGAGGGTCTGCGGACCGACCCTTCGGACCAGGCCTTTCGGAGAGACGGTTCCGACGGGGCCTTCGGACGGGCCCTAGCCTTCCGCGCGATGGCCGGGCCGGTGCTGTCCGGCCCGTCCGAAGGCGCCGCGCAGCAGGGCACGGAACGCGTCGGCGGCGGGGGCCGTCACATCCGTCCGGTGGACGACCGAGATCGTACGGCGCAGATCTCCCGGCTCCAGTGACCGCGTCCCCACCGGCGTCGCCGCGGTCGCCGCCACCATCTCCGGTACGACCGCGATCCCGAGCCCGGCGCTGACGAGAGCGCACACCAGCGCGTACCCCGGAGTCTCGACGAGCACCGTCGGCGTGGCCCCCGCCCGGGCCAGCGCGGCCTCCACGCCCTGCCGGGGAGGGTGGTCCGGGGCCATGCTGATGAGCGGCTGCCCGGCTAGCTCGGCGAGCGCCAGCCGTGCCGAACCGCCCGCGAGGATGTGACCGGGGGCGGTCACCAGCACCAGCTCCTCGACCAGGACCGGCTCGATGCCCACGGACGACGGCAGCGGAACCGGTGCGGCGGGCTGGTAGGTGTGTGTGAGGGCCAGATCCACCTCGCCGGCCGCCACCGCCGCGATCCCGTGCGGAGGTTCGTAGTCGGCGACCGTGAGTTCCACTTCCGGGTGGGCCCGGCGGAAGGCGCTGAGTACGGGCGGCAGCAGATGGATGCCCGCCGTCTGGAAGGTGCCGAGCCGCAGCGTGCCGCCCGACAGTCCCGCCAGCCGGGCCAGTTCGTGCCGGGCGAGTTCCATCTCGTCGAGGACCCGGCGGGCCCGTGCCACCAGCAGTTCACCCGCCCCGGTGAGCCGTGTCCCGCGATGGGAGCGCACCAGCAGTGTCGCCCCCGCCTCCCGCTCCAGCTTCGCCACCTGCTGGGACAGCGCCGGCGGGGTGTACCCGAGACGTTCGGCGGCCCGGGTGATCGACCCCGCCTCGGCCACCGCCACCAGCGCCGCGAGTCGCGTCGGGTCGTACATCGATTCCCTCCCGGGTCCGGCGCACCGCGCCGGACGCAAAGGATCGCCGGGTCTAAACGAACGCTTAAGACCAGTCCAGGATATTCGACATACCTGCTGAAGGCCCGGACCGGGCAGCCTGGGGGCATGGACGCACAGCTGGTCGCCTTCACGGGCGTCGCCGCGGGCATGGTCGCCATGCCGGGCGCGGACTTCACCGTCGTCGTACGCAACGCCCTCGTCTCGCGCCGGGCCGGAGTCGCGTGCGCCCTCGGCATCGCGGGCGGGCTGCTGCTCCACACCGCGCTCGCCGTCGCCGGGGTCGCCGCGGTCCTCACCGCCGTGCCGGCGCTGTTCCGGACGCTCCAGCTGCTCGGCGGTGCCTATGTGCTGTACCTGGGCCTGCGCACGCTGCGCTCACTGGGGCGTCCGCGCGGGGTGGTGCCCGACGGGGTGGACCCGGGTCCGGGAGAGGCTGGGGCGGGGCAGGAGCGACCGCGCGCGAGCGCGGCGGGGGAGGAGGGCCCGGGTGCGCGTCCGCTGCGGCAGGGCTTCGTCACCAACGCACTCAACCCGAAGGCGCCCATCACCTTTCTCAGCCTGCTGCCGCAGTTCGTTCCGGCGGGCAGCCCGGCGATGCCGCGGACGCTGCTCCTGGCGCTCATCGTGGTCGTTCTGGCCCTGCTGTGGTTCCCGGCGGTCGCGCTGCTGGTGGACCGGCTCGGACGGTGGCTGCGCGGGCCGTGGGCCGCACGCGCCGTGGAGGGGGTCACCGGCGGCGCCCTCACCGTTCTGGGCCTCGTCCTGGTGCTGGAGCCGCTGAGGAGCTGAAGCGGACGTCACGTCGCGAGGCGGGCGTGTGGGCCGGGCCGGTGGTCGTGTGGGCCGGGCCGGTGGTCGTGCGGGCCGGGCCGGTGGTCTTGGGGAATCAGAACCCGGACCGGACCGGGCCGGGTCGCACCCGGCGCAGGAGCCAGCTGGCCCCGGG
>NZ_JBHWVI010000134.1:0-23863 GCF_042737005.1 Streptomyces sp. NPDC060027 | reverse complement strand
GATAAAACTAGGACTCGGGTACGTCTGTTACTCGATCGTAGGTCGTAGGCGGTCGGTCGTCGGTACGGCGGCCGGGCGTCGGTTCCGTGGGGGTCGTACCGCGCGCGAACCAGCCGCCGAAGTCCGCCGCGCGCCACCGAATTCACCGTCTGCCGTCTGCCGTCTGCCGTGCGTCGGCGGCATCAGTCGTACGCCGTGCGCACTTGTTGCGTCGGCCGTCCGGATTCCACCTGAGCCCAAGTTCACGAGGACACCAGCCCAGATGCCTGCGAACGAGTCCCCGAAGCAGTTCCCCGAGACGTCTCCGACGACCTCCGAGGGGGTGCGGGCCTGGTTGACGTCGGCCGTCGCCGACGCGGCCGGGCTTGCCCCGTCGGCCGTCGCACCGGAGCGTCCGATCGCCGAATTCGGTCTGGGATCACGGCAGTTGGTGGCGTTGGCCGCAGGCCTGTCCGAGTGGACCGGGCGGCCCCTTGAACCGTCCCTCGTCTTCGACCACCCCACGATCGCGGGGGTCGCCGAGGCCGTCTTCGACGAACGGCCCCGGGGTACGGCCGATGTGGCCCCGGCCTCCGCGCCCGCCGGCCCGTCCGTGCGGCGGGACGACGACATCGCGATCATCTCCATGGCCTGCCGGTTCCCCGGCGGCGCCGACGACCCGGAGGCCCTCTGGCGACTGCTGGCCGCGGGCGAGGACGCCGTCGGCGAGGTGCCCGCGGGCCGCTGGGACACCCAGGGGCTCTACGACCCCGACCCGGAGGCCACCGGGAAGGCGTACACCCTGCGCGGCGGCTTCCTGACCGGCATCGACCGGTTCGACGCGACCTTCTTCGGAATCTCGCCGCGCGAGGCCGCGGCCATGGACCCGCAGCAACGGCTGCTGCTGCAGACCGGCTGGGAGGCGATCGAGCGCGCCGGGATCGTCCCGGAGACGCTGAACGGCAGCTCGACGGGCGTCTACGTCGGCCTGTACGACAGTGGATATCTCGCCTCGGCCCCGCTGGACCGGCTCGACGGGCACGTCGGCACGGGCTCGGCGTCCAGCGTCGCGTCCGGGCGTATCGCCTACACCCTCGGACTCCAGGGGCCGGCCGTCACGGTCGACACCGCCTGCTCCTCCTCTCTCGTGGCCCTGCACCTGGCGGCGCGGGCACTGGCCGGCGGCGAGTGCGACCTCGCGCTGGCCGGTGGCGCGACGCTCCTCGTGACACCGCGCGGGCACGTGGAGTTCAGCAGGCTGCGCGGGCTCTCGCCGTCCGGGCGGTGCAGCCCGTTCTCCACCGAGGCGGACGGGGTGGTGTGGGCCGAGGGCTGCGGTCTGGTGCTCCTCAAGCGGCTCGCGGACGCCCGCCGGGACGGCGACCGGGTCCTCGCGGTCGTCAAGGGGTCGGCGATCAACCAGGACGGCCGCAGTCAGGGCCTGAGCGCGCCGAACGGTCCGGCGCAGGAACGAGTGCTGCGCGCCGCCCTCGGCGACGCCGGGCTCCGGCCGGACGACCTGGACTACGTCGAGGCGCACGGCACGGGCACGCGGCTCGGCGACCCCATCGAGGGCCGGGCGCTCGCGTCGGTCTTCGGACCGGGACGCCCGGCGGACCGGCCGCTCGGCGTCGGCTCCCTGAAGTCCAACATCGGTCACACACAGGCCGCGGCGGGCATCGGCGGCGTCATCAAGACGGTCCTGTCCCTCGGCCACGAACGGCTCCCGGCGTCCCTGCACGCCGAGACCCCGACCGAGCACGTCGACTGGGCGGACGGCGGCCTGCGCGTGCACAGCGGCGCCGAGGCATGGCCACGGCGCGATGACCGGGTGCGGCGGGCCGGGGTGAGCGCCTTCGGGATCAGCGGCACCAACGCGCACGTGGTGCTGGAGGAGGCACCGGAGGACCTGATCCGGCCGGCCGCGACACCGACGCCGACAGCGGCTCCCAGTCCGACGGCGGCTCCCACTCCGGCATCGGCATCGGCTCCCACTCCGACGGCGGCTCCCACTCCGACGCCTGTCCGCCCCCGTACCGCCGAGCCCGCCCTCTTCCCGCTGTCCGCCCGCACCCTCCCGGCCCTCCGGGGACAGGCGGCCCGCCTGCTCGACGCGCTCGCCGCACCACCACGGCCGGCCCTGCCCGACGTCGCCGGAACGCTGACCCACCACCGCACCCACTTCGAGCACCGCGCCGTCGTCCGGGCGGCCGACCACGACGAACTGCTCACCGCGCTCCGCGGCCTCGCCGAGGGGAACCCGGACCCTGACCTGGTCGTCGGCCCGCAACGGACCCTCCCACCGGGCAAGTTGGCGTTCGTGTTCCCCGGACAGGGTGCCCAGTGGTCCGGCATGGCCCGCGAACTCCTCGACCGGTCACCGGTGTTCGCCGACGAACTCGACCGCTGCGACGCCGCGCTGCGCCCGTTCACCGACTGGTCGGTGGCGGCCGTCCTGCGCGGCGACGAGGGCGCTCCATCCCTGGAACGGGTGGACGTCGTCCAGCCGGTCCTCTTCGCCGTGATGGTCTCCCTGGCCGCGGTGTGGCGGGCCCGTGGCGTGCGGCCGGACGCCGTGATCGGTCACAGTCAGGGCGAGGTCGCCGCGGCCTGCGTCGCCGGGGCGCTGAGCCTCAACGACGCCGCCGCGGTGGTCGCCCTGCGCAGCCAGGCACTGACCGAGGTGTCCGGCACCGGGACCATGGCCGTCGTCGCCCTGCCGCACACCGAGGTCGAGGCGCGCCTCGCCGACCTCGGCGGCCGGGTGTCCGTCGCCGCCGTCAACAGCGGCCGCTCTACGGTGATCGCCGGTGACGTGGAGCCGCTCGACGCCCTCCTCGCCGACCTCGACCGGGAGCAGGTGTTCGTCCGCCGCCTCGACGTCGACTACGCCTCCCACAGCGCCCGGGTCGAGCCGCTGCGCGCGACGATCCTCGACGAACTCGACGGCGTCACCACCTCCCCGACCGCCGTCGCCTGGTACTCCACGGTCACCGGCGAGCCGGTCACGGAGGAGCTGGAGGCCGACTACTGGTACACGAACCTGCGGGAACCCGTGCGCTTCGCGCCCGCCGTGGAACGCATGGCGGCCGACGGCTACCGTCACTTCGTCGAACTCAGCCCCCACCCCTCCCTCGTCACCGCCGTGCGCACGGTCGCCGAGGACCGTGGCCACGATGACCTGTTCGCCGTCGGATCGCTGCGCCGCGACGAGGACGGACCCGCCTGTCTGGACCGGGCCGCCGCCGAACTCCACGTCCACGGACGGCGGATCGACTGGCGCCGCGTCGTACCCGACGCGGAGGCGGCCGACCTGCCCACGTACGCCTGGGATCCGCAGTCCTACTGGATCGAGCCCGAATCCGGGTCCGGGGCCGTGGCCTCCGGTCTCTTCGACCGCGCCGCGCACCCGTTGCTGGGCGTTCAGCTGCAGTCGGCGGACGAGACCCGCTGGACCTTTCGCAACGAGTGGTCCCCGGCCACCGCCGACTGGCTGCCCGACCACGCCGTGTTCGGGCGGACCGTGGTGTCGGGCACGACCGTGATGGAGCTGTGCCGTGCCGCGCTCGCCGTGGCCCGCCCGGACGTTCCCGGCGACGTGACCGATCTGCTCCTGCTCGCGCCCCTCGTGCTGCCGGAGACCGGCACGGTCGAGGTGTCGGTCGAAGTGGTCACCACCGCATCCGCGCCCGAGGTCACCGTGCACAGCCGCCCGCGCGGCCGGGAGGCCCAGGGGTGGACCCTGCACGCCACCGCGTCGGCGGCCGCCCCCGCCCCGGTGACGGCGGCGCGGCCGCCGGTGTGGCCGGAGGCCGCCGAGCCCGCCTGGAGCGCGGACACGTACGTACGGCTGGCCGCGCTCGGTCTCGGCTACGGTCCCTCCTTCCAGGGCGTCCGGTCGGCGGTCACGACCACCGCCGACGGCGAGCTGCTGGCCCGGCTGTCGCTGCCGACCGTGGCCCGCGACGCGACCGATCCCTATCCCGTCCACCCGGCGCTGCTGGACGCCGCACTGCACGTGGCCGCCGCGCTGGACGCGCCCGACGGCCGGGTGCTGCTGCCGGTCGCGGTGGGCCGCTGCGTCCTGCCGCCCGGCGGCGCGAGCGACCTCACGGCGCTGGTACGGCGCTCGGGCGGCTCGGGGACGGACCTCACCCTCGACGTCACCCTGTGGGACACCGACGGCCTCCCGGCGGGCCGGCTGGAGGGCGTACGGCTGCGGGCCGCCGACCCGGCGGATCTGAACGGTGCCTCGGAGAACGCCCGTCACCTGTACGAAGTGGCGTGGACGGCCTTGACCGAACAGCCCGCAGCGGTACCGGGCGCCGCGTGGACCGTCCACGGCGACCGCTCGGACCCGGAGGTCGCGGCCGCTCTGCGCGGTCTGTCGGCGGCAGGCGTCCAGGTGCGCGAGACGGGCGCCGACATCGTCGTACGATTCTGGCCGCGTCCGGCAGTTGATGCCGAACCGGCCGCCGCAGCAAAGGAGTTGGCCGCCGAGGCGCTGGCCGAACTGCGCGCCCTGATCGCGCCCGCGGACGACCGGCCGCCCGCCCGGACCGTCTGGGTGACCCACGGCGCGGTCGCGACCGGCGCCGGGGACACCGTGCCCGGCCTGGCCCAGTCGGTCCTGTGGGGCCTCGCCCGCAGCGCCCGGACCGAACACCCGCACCTCGGACTGACCCTGCTCGACCTCGGGGACTCCGAGCCCGCCGACGCCCTGCCGACGGCCGTCGCCCATGCCGACGAGCCCGAACTCGCCTCCCGGGACGGCTCCTTGCTCGTTCCGCGGCTGGTGCGTGCCCGCGCGGCCGACGCGCTGCGGATCCCGGCCGGTGACTGCTACGAACTGGCCGGTCCCGCGGCGGACCCGACCCTGCGCGCGGTGGAGTCGCCGGCCCTGACCCCGGGCCGGGTGAGGATTCAGGTGCACGCCGTGGCGGTTCCCGGGCCCGGCGGGGAGCGGCCGCGTACCGCCTGCGCCGGTGTGGTCACCGAGACCGCCGCCGACGTGACGGACCTGAGCCCCGGCCTGCGGGTCGTCGCCCTCGCCGACACCCCGCCCGGCTCCGTCGCGGTCGCCGACGCACGGCTGGTCGCGATCCTCCCGGACGACCTGCCGTTCACCACCGCGGCCGCCCTGCCCCTCGCGCCCGACAGCGCCACCGGTACCGAAGAGGCGGCCCGGACGCTGCACGAGACCGTCGCCGGGCGGGCGCGTCCGGCCCGCCCGCAGGTCCTGCCCGTCACCGCCGCACGCGAGGCGATACGGAGAGGCAGGGCGTCCGGCGCCCCGGTCGTCCTCGACCTCGTCGGCCGCGACACTCTGGCGCCCACCGACGGCACGGTGCTGATCACCGGCGGGCTCGGTGCCGTCGGCCGGCACATCGCCCGGCTCCTCGCCGAACACGGCGTCCCACGGCTTCTTCTGACCTCACGTCAGGGAGCGGCGGATCCCCGTGCCGCCGAGACCACTGCCGAACTGACCGCGCTCGGAACCGAGGTCGAGATCGCGGAGTGCGATGTGGCGGACGCGACCGCCCTGGCCGGCGTACTCGCGGGCGTCGGCGACGCGTTGCCACTGCGCGGTGTCGTGCACTGCGCCGGAATCCTGGACGACGGGGTGGTCGCCGACCTGACGCCCGAACGCCTCGCGCGGGTGCTGAGCCCCAAGGTGGACGGCGCCGCCCATCTGCACCGGCTCACCGCCGACACCCCGCTCGACCTGTTCCTGCTGATCTCCTCGGCGGCCGGCGTGCTCGGCAGCCCCGGACAGGGCAACTACGCCGCGGCCAACGTCTTCCTCGACCAACTGGCCCATCACCGGCGGGCCCTGGGCCTGCCCGGAGTCTCGGTCTCCTTCGGCGCCTGGGCGGGCGAAGGTCTCGCCGCCGAACACGCCGACCTGGACCGGATGGCCCGGCTGGGCCACCGCGCCCTCACCCCCGACCAGGGCCGCGAACTCGTCGAACTCGCCCTGCGCCGGGGCACACCACACCTGATCGCCTGGTCCCTGGACCTGCCGCGCCTGCGCGAGAGCACGGCTGCCACGGACGGTGGTACGGCGGCCCTGTGGGGCTCGCTGCTGCCCGCGCCCCGCACCGGTCAGGACGGCGGTGCCGGTCTTGCGGACCGGCTGGCGCGACTCCCCGAGGCCGACCGCGCCGCACGTGTCCTGGCCCTGGTCCGCGAGGAGGCGTCCAGGGCGCTCGGACTGCGCTCGGCGGAGTCCGTCGGTCCCGATCAGCCGCTGCGTGAGCTCGGCATGGACTCGGTGACGGCGGTGGAGCTCCGCAACCGCATCGGCACCCGGATCGGTGCCAGGCTCCCCGCCACCCTGCTGTTCGACCACCCCACCGCGAACCGGCTCTCCGCTCACCTGCTGGCCACGGCACTCGCCACGGACGGCCGCACCACCCGGCGCGGCGCACCCGATCCGCGGTCCCCCCGCACCCCCGCCCCGGCGTCGGACGAGCCGCTGGCCCTGGTGGCCATGGCCTGCCGTCTGCCCGGCGGCGTCAGCGACCCCGAGGGCCTGTGGCATCTCGTCGCCGAGGGCCGCGACGCGGTGGGCCCGTTCCCGGCGGACCGCTGGGACGTGGAGTCGCTGCACGACCCCGACCCGGAGGCCCTGGGCACGTCGTACGCCAAGGAAGGCGGCTTCCTCGACGACCTGGAGTCGTTCGACGCGGGCTTCTTCGGCATCACCGCGAAGGAAGCGGCGGCCATGGACCCGCAGCAGCGGATGCTGCTGGAGACGGCGTGGGAGGCACTGGAGCGCGCCGGGATCGTGCCGGCAGACCTGGCGGGCAGCACCACCGGTGTGTACGTCGGCATGTTCGGCAGCGACTACCTCGCGGGCTCCCGGCTCGACGAGCTGGACGGGTACGTCGGCACGGGATCGGCGGCGAGCGTGGCCTCGGGCCGGCTCGCGTACACGCTGGGCCTGAACGGACCGGCGCTGACGGTGGACACCGCGTGCTCGTCGTCCCTGGTGGCGCTGCACCTGGCGGCGCAGGCGCTGCGGGCCGGCGAGTGCGACCTGGCGCTCGCCGGCGGGGTGACGCTGATGGTGACACCGGGAACCTTCGTCGAGTTCAGCCGTCTGCGCGGGCTGTCCCCGACCGGCCGCTGCCGCTCCTTCTCCGACGACGCCGACGGCGCCATCTGGGCCGAGGGCGCGGGCATGGTCGTACTGAAGCGGCTCGGCGACGCGCGGCGCGACGGTGACGAGGTGCTGGCCGTGCTGCGCGGTACGGCCGTCAACCAGGACGGCCGCAGCCAGGGCCTCTCCGCGCCGAACGGTCCGGCCCAGGAGCAGGTGATCCGGCGGGCGTTGGAGCTGTCCGGGTTGGAACCCGCCGACATCGACTACGTCGAGGCGCACGGGACCGGCACCACCCTCGGCGACCCGATCGAGGCGAACGCCCTCGCGGAGGTCTTCGGCACCTCGCGCCCTCAGGACCGCCCGCTGTATCTCGGCTCGCTCAAGTCCAACATCGGTCACGCGCAGGCGGCTTCGGGCGTGGCCGGTCTGATCAAGGTCGTGCAGTCCTTGCGGCACCAGTCCTTGCCGCGCACCCTGCACGCGGGCACGCCCAGTCGCCATGTCGACTGGGACGACAGCGGGCTGCACCTGCTGCGGGAGACGGTTGCCTGGCCCTCGTCGGGTGAACGCGTACGCCGAGCCGGTGTGAGCGCCTTCGGGATCAGCGGAACCAATGCGCACCTGATCGTGGAGGAGGCCGAGCCGGCCGAGGCCCTGCCGGGGGACGAAATCGCCCCGGGCAAAAGGCTGTTCGCGCTGTCCGGGCGCGGTGAGACCGCCGTGCGGGGGCAGGCCGCACGGCTGGCCCGGTACCTGGACGAGGATGTCGCCCTGCCCGACGTCGCCCACACGCTGGCGCGCCACCGCAGCCACTTCGAACGGCGAGCGGGGGTCGTGGCCGGCGACCGGGACGAACTGCGTTCACGGCTCGACGCGTTGGCGACCGGACGGACGCCGCTGGCCCCGCCCCGCGCGGAGCGGACGGGCAAGGTGGCCTTCGTCTTCGCCGGGCACGGCGGCCAGTGGCCGGGCATGGGCGTGGAGTTGGCGGCCGAGTCGGGGGCCTTCCGCGAGGAGTTGGCCCGTATCGACGAGGCCGTGCACCGACAGGTGGGCTGGTCGGTACGCAACGTGCTGTCCGCACCCGAGGAGTTCGCCCCGTTCGACCGCACCGAGTACCTGCAGCCGGTGCTGTTCGCCGTCAACGCGGCCCTGGCCGCCGCCTGGCGTGCGCTCGGCGTCCGCCCGGACGCCGTGATCGGGCACAGCCTGGGCGAGATCGCCGCCGCGTACAGCGCGGGCGCCCTCACCCTGGACGACGCCGTGTCCGTGGTCACCGGGCGCGCCGGAGCGGTCGCCCCGCTGGTCGGACAAGGCGGCATGCTGGCCCTGGAAATGCCGCGTACGGAAGCCGAGAAGCTGCTCGCGTCCCACCCGGACCGGCTGTTCGTCGCGGCGGTCAACAGCGCGCACTCCACGGCCGTCTCCGGGGACACCGAAGCACTGGCCGAACTGCGCGCGCACCTCGAAGCGTTGGACATCCCGGTACGGCGGCTGTCGACGCCGTTCGCCTCCCACACCCCCTTGATGGACCCGGTCCGCGCCGATCTGCTGGACCGGCTCTCCGGCATCCGGGGCACCCGTACGACGACCCCGCTGTACTCGACGGTGCTGGCCGAACCGGTGCCCGGCGACCGGCTGGACGCCGACCACTGGTACGCGAACCTCGGGCGCCCAGTCCGTTTCGCGGACACGATCCGGCGGATGCTGGACGACGGCTACCGCTACTTCGTCGAGCTGAGCCCGCACCCCTCGCTCACCGCGTCGGTCGAGGCGGTGGCGGCCGAGGCGGGGATCGACGCGGTCGCGGTCGGCTCGCTGAGCCGTGGGAGCGACGGACGGGACGTTCTGCTGGGCCGGGTCGGGGAGTTGTACGAGGCCGGGCACACGCCCGACTGGCCGGTGCTGCTCCCCGAGGGCCGCCGGATCGACCTGCCCACCTACGCCTTCGCCCGCGAACGCCACTGGCGCGCACCCGCCCCGGCCACCGGGACGGCCGGGGGTTCACCACTCCTCGGCACGCATGTCGAGGCCAGCGACACACCCGGCCGGCACATCTTCCAGAGCGACATCGACCTGAGCGACAGCCGCTTCGCCTACCTCGCCGACCACCGGGTCACCGGCGAGGTCTGGCTGCCCGGCGCCGCCTTCCTCGACCTGGCGCTGGAAGGCGCGTCCGCGCTGCGGGACGGCGGCGAGGTTCGACTGTCCGACGTGAGGTTCGTGCGGCCCCTGGCTCTGGACGCGGACAGGCCCGTACGGCTGCAACTGGTGCTGCAGCCCGCCGGGGAGGACGGCTCACGGGGCTTCACCATCGCCTCGGCGGCCACCGGGGAGCGGCGCGCGCCGTGGGAGCGGCACGTCACCGGACGGGTCGTCGACGGCGCCGCCGCCGACCCCGCGCCCGCCGCGCCCGACACGGACGAGGAACCCGCCGTGCTGCGCGAGCTGTGCGACGAAGAGGCCGACCTGCCCGCCGTCTACGCGGGGTTCACGGCCCTGGGCATCGACTACGGCCCCGCCTTCCGGGGCCTGGACCAGGGCCACCGCACGGACACCGCGGCGGTCGGCCGGCTCGCCCGGCGGCCCGCCGCAGGACATCTGCTGCACCCCGCGGTCCTCGACGCCGCCTTCCACACGGCGGCCCTGCCCGCCGACGCGCCCGCGGGCCGGGCCTTCGTGCCCGCCGGGGTCGGACGACTGCGTTTCACCGGCCTGCGCACCGCGCCCGCGTGGGCGACCTGCCGGCTTCGCTCGGTGGACGGCGACACAGCGCTCCTGGATCTGCGGCTCTGGGACGAGAAGGAGCAACTGCTCCTGGAGGCGACGGAGTTCGAACTCGCCGCGCTCTCGCCGCTGGACGGCGCGCTCTTCGAGACCCGCTGGCAGCCGCGCCCGGCCGCACAGGAGCGGCCCGTCGACGGCGGCTGGCTCGTCCTGGCCGACGAGACCGGCGTGGCCGACGCACTCGCGGAACGGCTGGCCTCCGCCGCCGTACCCCATGTGATCGTGCGCAGGGGCTCGGAGTTCGGCGCCGAGGGCCCCGGCCGCTATGTCCTCGATCCGTCCGATCCAGGGCAGTTGACCCGTCTGCTCGACGAGGCCTTCGCCGACGGGCCGCCGGAGCGGGTGGTGCAGCTGTCCGCACTCGATGCGCCGGCTGTCGAGGACGCCGCCACGGCCGAAGAGGCCGCGCGGTACTGCTGCTTGAGCACCCTGCACCTGGTACGGGCGTTCGCCGACCGTCCTCGGGGCCGCGCCCCGCGCCTGTTCGTGGTCGTACGGGGCAGCCAGGCCGCCGGTGACAGCGCACAGGTGACGCACCCTCAGCAGGCGCTCGCCTGGGGCTTCGGACTCTCGGTGGCCCAGGAGTACCCGGAACTGCTCACCACGCTGATCGACCTGCCGGCCACGGACGGCGGCGACGACCTGTGGACGCAGCTGCGGCACGCGGACGACGAACGGCTCGTCGCGCTGCGGGAATCGGGCCGGCTGGTGCCACGGCTGGCCCGCACCCGCCCGGACGACGGCGGGCACGGCGGGATCACCGCGGACGGCGTGCACCTGATCACGGGCGGTCTGGGCGGCCTCGGCCGGGTGGCCGCCGAGCGGCTGGTCCGCCAAGGTGCCCGCCGACTGGCCCTGCTGAGCCGGGGCGGGCCCGACACGGCCGGGGAGAGCTGGATCAAGGGGATCGAAGCACGCGGTGTCACCGTGCACCTCGCCCGCGCGGACGTCGCCGACCGCGCCGCGCTGACCGCCGCACTGGACGCCGTACGACGTGAGGCCGGACCGATCGCCACGGTCGTCCACGCTGCAGGCGCCCTCGACGACGCCACGGTGGCGAACCTGACCGACGAGCGCGTCCTGCGCGTGCTCGCCCCCAAGGTCCTGGGCACCGCCCTGCTGACCGAACTGGCCCCGGAGGCCGAGAGGTTCGTCCTCTTCGCCTCGGCAGCGGGCATCCTCGGCTCGGCCGGACAGAGTCCCTACGCGGCGGCGAACGCCTTCCTCGACGCCTGGGCACACCACCTCTCCCGCACCGACCGCCGGGCGCTGAGCCTGGACTGGGGCGCCTGGACGGAGGTCGGCATGGTCGCCGGTTCCGGCACCCGGGCCGCCGAGATGAGCCGCTCGGGTCTGGTCGCCTTCACCCCGGCGGAAGGCGGCGACCTGTTCGAGCGGGTGCTCGCCACCTCCCGCCGCCAGCTCGCCCCCCTCGCCCTGGACCGGGAGGTACTGGAGCTCGACCCGGACGCGGCGCGCACCCGCCCGATCCTGGGCGACCTGATCACCACCGCCGCGGACCCGGCGGGCACGGACGACCTCGTCGCCCGGGTGTTCGCGGCGACGACGGACCAGGACCGGGCCGCACGGCTCGAAGCGTATGTGCGGGCCAAGGTCGGCCAGGTCTCCGGCGGTGCCGTGGAGCTGTCCGCGACCACGGCCCTCAAGGAACTGGGCCTGGACTCGCTCATGCTGGTCCGGCTGCGCAACGCCTTCACCCGCGAACTGGGCGCCGAACTCCCGGCCACCGCCGTCTTCTCGGCGTCCGACATCCGGAGCCTCGCACAGGCCCTGGGCGAGGTGCTGCCCGAACGCGACACCAGGGCACGGAGAGAGGAGCCGCGGCCCGACATCACCTCCGAGGTGCCCGAGAGCGAGCTGCGGCCCGCGACCCGCGACGTCGTACGGCTGCTGCGCAGCGCCCAGCCCGGCATGCCGGACGCGGCGCACGCCGTCGGCCTGGCCGTCCGGCTCACCGCGCCGACCACCCGCGAAGCACTCACCGACATCGTCACCCGGCTCGCCGGACGGCACGCGGCCCTGCGCACGGCGATGGCCGCAGCCGGCGGACGGGGCCGACAACTGCGTGTGGAGCGGGAGTTGGCCGAGCCGCTGCTGCGCTGGACGGACGTGCCCGCCGATGCCGCACTCGACGCCGACGACCGGTTGACCCGGCTCCTTGAGCCGCCGTTCGACCTGACGATTGCGCCGCTGTGGCGGTTCGAGCTGCTCGACGCCGGTGCGCGTGGACAGATCCTGGTGTTCGGCGCGCACCACGCGGTGAGCGATCTGCAGTCGCTGCTGCTCGTCGCGGGGGAGATCGACGCCGAACTGTCCGGTACCTCACTCGGCGACGCCGTCACCAACCGCGACATGGATCTGCTGATCGAGGCCCAGCGGACCGGCGATGCCTCCCGGGCCGCCACCATCGACTGGCGCGAGGCCTTCCACGGCAGCGAGCGTCTCGACCTGACGCTCGCCCGGCCGCGCCCGGAGACGCGTTCGTACCGGGCCGGGAGCGTGACCGTGGCGATACCCGACGGGCTGATGGAGCGGGTGTCGGCGGCCGCCGGCAGGCTCGCCGTCACGCCGGCCGCCTTCTGCCTCGGCACCCTGACCGTACTGCTGGCCAGGATGCGCGAGCGGGAGCGCTTCGTGCTCGCCGTGCCCGTCGACACGCGCATCCACGCCGACGCCTACGACGCGGTGGGCTTCTTCGGTGTACCGGTGCCGTTCCCGGCACAAGCGGCGGCGGGGGAGCGGATAGAGGAGGTACTGCGCCGGACGGACGCGCGCCTGGACCGGGTCCTCGCGAAGGGCGCCATGTTCTCGGACGTGCTGTCGACACTGGCCGGGCAGGGGCTGCACCGGGCGAACGCCCCGCTGGTGGAGGTGTACTTCAACTACGTACGCTCCTCGGCGGCCCGCCTCGGCCGGCTGGAGGTGCTCCCGGCCGGAACGGGATATTCCGACCTCGACCTCATGGTCACCATGACCCCGGACGCGGGCCGCGTACGGCTCGACCACAACCTCGACATCCTGGACGCGGCGACCTCCACCGAGCTGGCGGAGGCGTTCCTGCGGCTGCTCGCCGCGACAGCCGACGACCCGACCGCGGCGGTCCGTACGACGACTGCGACGGCGACTGTCACGACGGGTACGACGGCGACGCCGATCGCGACGGGCATGACCGCAAATCCGGTCGTGACGGCAACTCCGGTCGCGCGGGAGCCCGTTGCCCGCCCGCGCCGCTCGCTCGCCCTCGCCGCCACCTTCGCGCTCGGCAATCTGCCGTTGCTGTGCGAGGCGGCGGTCGAGGAGGGCACGCGGGACGGAGCGGGAGAGCCGGAGCGGGCCGAGGGGCCGATGGTCGTGGAGGCGCCGTACCACCAGGTGCTCGCCGCCCTGCGCGATCCCTCGGGCGTCTTCGCCGACCCCGCGACAGCGGTGGGCGTGGTGCTGCTGCGGGCGGCGGACCTGGAACGGTTCGGCCCGCTGACCGACGCGGTGCTGACCGAGCTGCGCACCGCCTACCCGGCAGCGCTGCGGGCCCTGTCGGAGCGGACCCGCAGACCACTGATCGTCGGCGTCCTGCCCTCGGCGCGGCAGGACGACCGCTTCGCGCGATGGGAGAGCGACCTCCTCGCCGAGCTGGCCGAGTCGCCCGGCATCGCGGTGCTGGGCCCGGACGACTGGACGCGCCACCACGCCGTCGCGGAACGCTTCGACGAACGGACCGAACGGCTGGCCCACCTCCCCTTCACCCCGCACTTCCAGGCGGCGGTGGCCCTGCGGCTGGCCCAGGTCGTCCGAGCGGTGCTGCGTCCCGCGCCGAAGGTCATCGCGGTGGACGGCGACGAGACCCTGTGGGGCGGGATCGCCGGGGAGATCGGCCCCGAGTTGGTGGATCTGACCGGACCGCGTGCCCTGCTGGCGCGGAGGCTGTCACGGTGGCGTGCCGCGGGCGCGCTGCTCGCGCTGGTCAGCAACAACGACGAGGACACCGTACGGGCCGTCCTGGACCGTCCGGACAGCACGCTGAAGGCGGAGCATTTCAGCGTGCTGTCCGCCGGCTGGGGCCCGAAGTCGGGCCGTCTCGCGGAGGCGGCGCGCACCCTCAACCTGGGGCTGGACAGCTTCCTGTTCCTCGACGACAACCCGGTCGAGATCGCGGGAGTGCGGTCGGCGCTGCCGGAGGTGCTGTCGGTGACCTGCCCTCCGGCAGCCGAACTGGAGGACTTCCTCGGCCGGTTGTGGCCGCTCGTCCCGGCGGCGGCGACGGCCGAGGACGGACTGCGGGCAGGGTTCTACGCGCAGGAGCGGGAGCGGGACGCGGTGCGCGAACAGGCTGGGTTCGAGGAGTTCCTCGCCCAGTTGGAACTCGAGGTCGACATCAGGGCGTTGTCCGGGGCCGACGTCGAGCGGGCCGAACAACTCGTCCGCCGCACCAATCAGTTCACCCTTCATCCCCGGTCCGCCGACGGTGGCGATCTGGCGCGGTGGCGGGAGCACGGCGAGGTGTGGACGGCCGCGGCGCGGGACCGCTTCGGCGACTACGGCCAGATCGGCCTGCTCGCCCTGCGCGCGGACGGCGACCGACTCGACGTCCTCGCCTGGATGCTGAGCTGCCGTGCGCTCGGCCGAGGCGTCGAGGAACGGCTGTTGCGGTGGCTGGCGGACCACGCCGACCGACTGGGCTGCGTCAAGGTCCGGCTGACGGCGGAGCGCACCGACCGCAACGTACCGGCCCGGCGTCTGTTGGCCGCGCTCGGTGGCGGCGACCAGGACGACGAACAGCTGGAGAGCGTGGTCACGCCGGAACAGCTGCGGGCCTTCCGCTCCTGGCGGCGGCAGTGAGCGGGCTGGCGGCTCGGCCCGCTCAAGCAGTGTGGAAAAGGACAGTGCACTCGGTGAAGGGCTCTCATGCGTGAAGTGAACGAGGACGCGGCGCCGTACGCCGGACAACGGGCGACCGGTGAGGCGATCGAACGGGGTGAGAGCGGGCCGAGTGTGGAGGCCCTGCTGGCCAGGATCAGACAGGCCCCTGCACCCAGCCCCACACCCATAGCGACCGGAACCGGAACCGGAACGGAGTCGGATGCGGGGGCGGACAGCTCCGCATCCCGTGCCGGCGAGACCGCGGATGCGGACGCGGGTGGCGTCGCGTCCCATCCCGGCACGGAGACCGTGCCGTTCGGTGCGGGTGCGGGTGCGGGTGCGGGTGGGGGTGCGGGTGGCGACACCGGCACCGGCGCTGCCACCGGCACTGCCACAGGCACAGGCACAGGCACAGGCACAGGCACAGGCACCGGGACCGGCACTGGCACGGATCACGGCACCGGCGCCGCGCCCCTCGCCGCACCCGACGCGGACGGCCTGGCCGCCGTCGTCGCCGCGGCGGCCGGGCCCTTCGTGCCCGGAGGGCAACTGTCGCCCGACACCGACTTCTTCGACGCCGGGGGCACCTCCGTAGGCGCCGTGGAACTCGTCGCGGCGCTGGAGGACGAGCTGGGCATGGAGATCGACCTCGACGAGGTGTTCGCCGACGCCCGGCCGCGCAGCCTCGCCCTGCGCTGGCTGGCGACCCCGGGTGCCACGGCGGCCCTCTCGGCCCCGGGTGCGCCGGCAACCCCGACGGCCGTACGGACCCCGGGTGCCGCGACCGACACGATCGGGACCAGGCGGCAGGCCGCGGACACCTTCCTGTTCCCCGCCTCGGCTCCCGCTCCGGGATCCAGCCCCGCTCGCGCCCCGGGTCCCGGCCCGGCCCCCGCTACGGACACCCCATCCATCCCCTCGCCCCGCATCCTGCCGGGGGCGACGGTCACCGCCCGGACCACCGGTGGCGCCACCCCGTACGCCACGGCCCGTCCCGAGGACCTCGATCAGATCCTGGCCGACCTCTCCCTGGCCGACCGCCTGCCCTGGACCGGCTCGCCCGAGCCCCTGCCGCCCCGCCGGATCCTGCTCACCGGCGCCACCGGCTTCCTCGGCAGCCATCTGCTCCTCGATCTGCTCAGGCACAGTGACGCGCATGTCCACTGCCTCGTTCGCGCGGCCGACGAGGAGGCGGCCACGGCCCGGCTCGGCGAGGCGCTGAAGAGTCACCGGCTGCCCTGGTCGTCGGAGATCCGCCGCCGGGTGACGGTGCTCCCCGGCGACATCAGGCGTCCGCACCTCGGTCTGGCCGACGACGTCTGGAACAAGCTCGCCCACGAACTGGACAGCGTCGTGGGCGTGGCGGCGGCCGTGGACTTCCTGCGCGGCTACCGGTCGCTGCGGCAGAGCAACGTCATCGGCGCGCTGACCCTGGCCGAACTGGCCGCGACCGGCCCGCCCAAGCCGCTGCACCACATCTCCTCGATCGCGGTCTTCAACGAGGTCGGCATCGCCTCGATGGGCGAGGACGACCCGCTCGCCCACGTCGACCGCCTCGTCGCGGGCTACGACCAGACGAAATGGGCCGCCGAGGTCGCCCTGCGGCGGGCCCGCGACCACGGTCTGATCGTCACCGCCATGCGCCCGGGAGGCATCGGAGGCCACACCCGGACGGGCGCCCACAACCCGCAGGACCTCAGCAGCGGCCTCATCTCGGCCTTCGGCCGCTTCCGCACGGTGCCCGCCTTCCACCGTCTGAACGCGGCCCCGGTGGACTGGGTGAGCCGGGTCGCGGCAGGCGTCATCTGCGAACCCGACGCCTGGGGATTCGACTACAACCTCACCGGCGTACCCAACACCCTCGACGACGTCGTACGGGACATGGCGTACGGCGGGATGCACGTGCGCGTACAGGACTGGGACGAGTGGCGCACCGACGCCCTGGCCCGCCTGGAGGCCGACCCGGTTCCCGAACTCACCTTCCTCACACGGGTGTTGAAGAGCCCCACCGCCCTCAAGCTGTGCGAGGCGACCCTGAAGGGACCGGCGGCCACCGACGAACGCACCGCCGCGCTCGTCGAGGCGCTCGGCCTGCGCCCCGCGGCCCGCTACGACGCCCAGGCCCAGCTCAGGACGTTCGAACGGCTCGCCCAGGACGGCCTGGCCCGGCTGCCGCACAAGGACGACCAGCCGTACCTGTGGTTCTCCGAGACCACCGAGGGCGCCGTGGGCCCCGTCGGCGCCGACGCCGGCACCCCCTGCTCGATGGCGCTCACCCTCTCCATCGCGAGCATGTACCAACTGGTGAAGGAGCGCCGGGTGGACGTCGGCGGCGAGCTGGTGTGCGCCGCGGCCCATCCCGCGCCGCTGCGCGTGGAACACGGCGACGTCTGGATCCGCCCCGAGGAGGGCATCCCGCAGCGGCACGGGATGCGCCACCAACTCCTCCGCTACCGACTGACGTTGCGTGACGCCGACGGAGGCGGCTGGTGGCTGGAGGGTCACAAGTACGCCCGCGCCCGCCGTGACGTATGGCGGCAGACCCGCGCGCTGAGCGTCGAGATCGGCCGCGAGGGCGAACCGGCGAGCCTCGCGGGCGAGCTCGTCGTGCCCGCGGACAGCTATGTACGCGACCAGATCGACGGCATCAAGGTGGACCCGCGTCTGACCGGCCAGGAGAAGCGCGTCGCCAAGCTGACCTGGCTCGCCTGGTTCGGCGCGGAGATGGGCCGCGGACTGCTCGGCCCCTTCGCCCGCGCCGCCGCGGACCTCCTCGACCTGCGCCGCACCCGCACCCCCTCGGAGCGCAACCGATGATCTTCAGAACCGCCAACTCCCGTACCAGGCCGACGATCCGCAAGGTCAGGACGGGCACGGCCCTGCGGCCGCTGCGCCACCGCCTCGACCCGGCACGGGTCGAGGAGATCCCCTTCAGGGCCGGGGACGGCGTACGTCTCGGTCTCACCCGCATCGACACCGGCGAGCAGGACCGGCCCGCCGTGCTGCTCCTGCACGGGCACACGGCGTCCGCCGACATGTTCCTGCTCCCCGAGACCCGCAACCTGGTCGACGTCCTGCTCGACGACGGCTACGAGCCCTGGCTGCTCGACTGGCGGGGCAGTTGCCGGCTTCCCTACAACGAGACCGGCCAGAGGTACACCTACGACGACGTCGCCCTGCACGACATCCCCGAAGCCGTCTCCCGCATCCGCGAACGCATCGGCGACCGGCCGCTGTTCGTGGTCGCCCACTGCATCGGCTCCCTCACCCTGTCGCTGAGCATGACGGCGGGGCTGGTGCCCGGGCTCGCGGGCGTCGTCTCCCAGGGCGTCTTCCTGACGCCGAAGCTCGCGGGACGCACCTCGCTGCGGATGACGGTGGCGGGTGAGCTGCTGAAGAACCGGATCGACCACATCCCCGTCGACTTCCGGAAGGTGGGTCTCCGGTCGAAGTACACGCCCCTGTTCGCGCTGGCCTCCCGCCGGGCGGGCTGCCCGGACCCGACCTGCCAGATCCTCCACAACTCGGCCTGGGGTTCGGGCGCCTCGCTGTTCCTGCACGAGAATCTGTCCGACGCCACCCACGACAGGCTCGCCGAGCTCCTCGGACCGGCGCCCCTGTGGATCCTGCCGCACCTGCGCCGTATCGAACTGGCCCGCAGCGTCGTCCGCTGGCACGACACCGACCACCGCTACCGGGCGCTGCCGCCCAACGCGCTGGACGCGGCCGCCCGCATCGACACCCCGGTGCTGCTGCTCGCGGGCAGCGAGAACGGACTGTGGCTGGACTCGCAGAAGCTCTGCCACGAGGTGCTGGCACACCGCCAGCCCCAGCTGGACGTGTCGTACACCGAGATCCCCGCCTACGGTCACCTGGACACGTTCCTGGGCCGGGGCGCCGCCCTCGACGTCTTTGGTCACATCCTCGAGTTCCTCGGCGAACGACGGTGACGGCGGCCCCGCGGCCGGTTAACGTACCGACCAGTAACCAGACCGGCCGGTAACCAGACGGCCAGTGACCAGACCGCACTCCAGGAGGTCCCATGCCGCAGCTCGAAGTCGACGGCGCCGCGCTGACGTACGACGACGATGGCCCCCGCGACGGTGACGGTGTGCCCCTGGTGTTCATCCACGGCTGGACGGCCAACCGGCACCGCTGGGACCACCAGGTGGACCACTTCTCCCAGAAGCGGCGGGTCGTACGGCTGGACCTGCGCGGGCACGGGGAGAGTGACGGGTCGGGACGGCGGACCGTGGCGGAGCTGGCCGGTGACGTTCTCACCGTCCTCGACCACCTGGAGCTCGACCGGTTCGTCCTCGTCGGCCACTCGATGGGCGGGATGATCGCGCAGACCCTGACGCTCGCCCACCCCGAGCGGGTCGAGCGGCTGGTGCTGGTGAGCTCGATCAGCAGGATGACCTACAGCCGGGGGAGGGGTCTGCTGATGGCGTTCTCGACCCGGGTGCCGTTCAAGGTGTTCGTGGCCGCCAACATCCAGCGGGCCTTCGCCCCCGGGTACCCGCGCGAGAAGATCCGCGAGTACGTCCGGGCCTCGGCGGACACGCCCCGCGAGGTGGTCATGACGTGCTATGGCGCCATGCGGTCCTTCGACGTCCTCGACCGGCTGGGGGAGATCCGCACCCCCACTCTCCTGGTCCACGGCTACCACGACATCCAACTGCCCGTCTCGCAGATGCTGCGGATGGCGAAGGACTACCCGGACGCCGTGGTGCGGATCGTGGACGCCGGCCACGAACTGCCCGTGGAGAAGCCGGCCGAACTCACCGCGGTGGTCGACCGGTTCGTGACCGACCAGCCGTAGCCGAGCCTGGGTCACGGGCCGGAGCGGACACCCGCAGCCGACGGGCCCGCACGACGGCGTACTGGCACGAGTACGGCCCGTGCGGGTCGACACCGTCGTCAGGGGCGTCGCCCTGGAGGTCGGACGGACAGGCGGAAGAGCCCCGACGGCCGCGGAGCCGAAGCCCTCCGCGCCCTTTCGGCGGCGAAAGGCGAAGGGGTGGAATCCCTTGTCCGCCGACCTGACGGAATTCGGGCCGCAGTGATGCCGATGCGAATCCCGTGAGCGCCATACCGTGGTCACGCGCTTTCCGCACGCGCAATGTACCGATGTTCGCGAGGGCGTCGGTCCTGGAATTCTTGGGGTTCTCGAATGATTCCGAGCCGATCGGGCAGCCGTGACTGACGCGGCCGCACGCGCCGGGCAACAGGTGGCACTTGTACGAAACAGCGTCGCCGACCGTTTCGCCTTGGCCCGGGACTTCTATCTCGCCTCCGACGCAATTCGTCCGTACGGCAACGCCGAGTTGAGCTTCACTCGTTGGTCGCGTGCTCGCGGGGTGCTCGCGCCCGACTCGGCCGACGCGCCGGGAAGCCCCTGGTGGCGTGCTGTCAACGACCGCCTGCTCCGGGACAAGGTCGAGGCTCGTCTGTTGACCGACGGCGTCACCGGCACTGCCAGCGCCCGCAGCGTCGAGTTCTGGCTCGACTTCATCCGGACACCGGCACCCGGCCTCTGGTACCGGGCGCACAACGCCAGCATCGTCGCGGGCTACCTGCGGCACGAGGAGCTGGCGGCCACGGAGCTCCAGGTGGAGCGCTTCATGATGAACGTCGCGCTCCTCCGCGTCCTGTTCACCCACGCGATGCTGGTCCGTCCCCGACTCGCGCTCGGCCCGCTGGCCGCACTCGGCCCACTGCTGGCCGACCCCCGCAGCCTTACCGTCCGGATGTTCCTGGACCTTGGCCGGTCCTTCCCGGCCGAATACCCGGTGGCCGCGCCCGTCGAGGAGGCCATCCGCGACGAGCATGCCCTCGCCCGCTTGCTCGACTACGGCCTGATCGCCCCTCGGCTTCCCGCGCTCTACGCCTACTCCGCCGTGTCGCTCGAAGAGCCCCGGCTGACATCCCTGCTGGACGACGGGGTTCCGGCTTACGCATGGCCGAGTTCCGACCGGGCGATCTGGTACACGGGTAACACAGGACCGCACCTGCGCCTGATCGCCCGCGCCACCGGCGTGCGCCTGCGCTGGGAGTCACGGCCGTCGGGCCGCTTCCTTCACAGAATGCACCGGTAGTCCGGCCCTGGACGAGCGGAATCCCGGAGAACGACCTGGAATTTCTCGGACTGGCGGCCGCCCCCCCCGAAAATTCCCTCTTTCAGCGAGCGGACCGATCAACGGTTCTGGTGGTTTCTGCCATTCTGATGACGTGCAATCGCCCGCCTCGGTCACGCCCGACGCTCCCGTATCCCTGGACCGTCCCCTCTTCACCCAGTCGTGGCTCGACCTCACGTTCATCCATTGGGCCGTCGAACCTGACGCCGTTGCCGGGCTGCTGCCGAGTGGGACCGTCCCCGACACCCATCACGGGGCTGCTCACGTGGGGCTCGTCGCCTTCCGGATGCACAAGGTCGGACTGCTGCGCCTGCCCGGGGTGCCGTACTTCGGGTCCTTCCCCGAGACCAACGTGCGGCTCTACTCGGTCGACGCGCAAGGGCGTCGCGGGGTCGTCTTCAGGTCGATGGACGCGGCACGGCTGCTCCCGGTGCTGATCGGGCGTCTCGGGTTTCGGCTGCCGTACCTGTGGTCGCGGATGGACATCCGGTCCGGCGGGGACACCGTCGCGTACTCGAGCTCCCGTCGCTGGCCCGCCCCTGGAGGGGCGTACAGCAGGATCACCGTGCGCACCGGTGAACGCGTCGAGGAGCCCACCGAGCTGGAGCACTTTCTCACTGCCCGGTGGGGAATGCACAACGCGTTCTTCGGCGGCTCGAAGTATCTTCCCAACGACCATCCGCGCTGGCCCCTGTACCGCGCCGAGCTGATCACGTGCGAGGAGAACCTGCTTCCGGCGGCGGGAATCCTCGCGCCCCGTGACGCCCCGGTCAGCGTCCTGTACTCGCCCGGTGTCCCCGTCCGCCTCGGGTACCCGGTGCGGGCCGGTGCCGAGGCGCACCGTGGAATGCGCGGTTCCCGACGACCGTCGAAGTCGTCTTCCTGAGGCAGCTCCCCGTGATCAGCGCCAAGGCGCGCGTTCCGGGATCGAGCGGGGTGGCGGAGACGCTCGTCCGCTCAGCCCCGTCAGGAGCGGGAGCTTTCGGCCATCAGGGAAAGGTTAGTGGAACGTCAGCGACGCCTGGCAGCTTGGAATCACGTCACGGCGCAGCGCCCGCACCTCGGGTGATCGCGCGCTCCCGCGGCGGCACACTCATCGCGTGAGAGGAAGCACCCATGCCTGCCCACGATCCGAACCGTCCCACGCTGTCCGGGCCGTCCCGAAGGTCGGTGCTGACGACCGCCGGCCTGGTGGCCGCGGGAGTGGCGCTCGACACCGCCGTGGGCGCCCCCCGCGCATCGGCGGCGGCGCCCCCGGCCATCTTCTACTCGCCCCACCAGGACGACGAGGCGATCGGGCTCGCCGGTTCGATACTGGAGCACAAGGCGGCAGGCAGGCCCGTCTATCTGGTGCTGGTCAGCAAGGGAGAGAACGGTGACCTCGCCGCGTACATGAACCAGGGCGACTGCCAGAGCCTGGGCGGCAAATGCTCCGCTCCCGGTCACTATCACAAGCTCGGGTGGCAGGAGAGCTGGCCGACACCGGAGGTCGTCACCGGCCGCACGGCCGAGTTCAACCTCTCCGCCAAGGCCCTGGGCGTCGACAAGGTCATCAACTTCAAGCTCTCCGACGAAGCCTTCGGCGACTATGACAACTTCGTCAAGAAGATCATGGCCAAGGTCCGGGCACTCGCCCAGCAGTATCCCGGCGCCTCGCACAAGTTCGCGGCCGGGTGGCTGGACGGGAACCCCACACACAAGGCGTGCAGTGATGCCGCCTACTGGCTGATGAAGAACGGCGAACTCACCGACGTCCGCTTCAACCACATCTACGCCTACCAGCAGTATCCCGACCCCGCCGATCGCGGCCGCGGCGCCGACTATGTGCTCAACATCCCGGCGGCCCACATGGCCAAGAAGCGTTCCTCGATCCTGGCCTACAACACCTGGGACCCCAGCCGGCATCTCTACACCCTCGGGTACCACAGCGTCCCCGTCTGGCTGGAGCAGGCGTACGCCGATCCGCGGGAGTTCGTGTACACACTGCCCTCGAGGTACCGGACCGGCCCGGCGTAGGGACGGTGCTGCGCGCGGCCCGTCGGCTGCCCCGGCACCCTCCGGGTCACGGTGCCGGGAAGACGAGAGGCACGCCGTAGCGCTTCCCGGCGCGGTGGAGCGCCGGGACGAGGGCGGCGCGCAGGCCACGGATCTCCTCGGCGTGGTCGATGAGGAAGCGTTTCCGGAGATGTCGGCGGGCCGGTTCGCGGACTGCCTCGACGGGGCGCATGCAGGTGGCGTAGGCGTGGCCGAGTTCGCTGTTCACGCGGTCGAGGTCGGCGGCGGGGGCGTTCATCAGGCGGCGGTCGGCGAGCGCGAAGAAGGCCTTCTGGTCAGCGACGGCATAACCCTGTTCGGCGAGGCAGCCCGGCAGGTCGCGCAGGGCCCGGGCGGCAGCGGAGTCCCGCTTCGCGGCAGAGGCCAGCGCACCGAACCACGCCATCTGCAGCGGCTGGTAGACCTTCGTCACCTGCTCGGCGGCCGTCGCCCCCGCAGTGCGGCAGCGGCGGATCTCGGCGGCGCCGCCGGAGCGGGGCGGGGCGGGCTCCGCCGCCCCGGCGGGGACCTCGGCGCTGTGCCCGAACCCGTGCCGGCCGAGGAAGTCGAGGTCGGGCAGTTCGCCGAACGGGATGAACGCCAGAGGGACCTCCTCGGGCAGACCGAATCCCGTCTCGCGGGCACACTCGGCGGCGGCAGCCCGGGCCACCTGCTGTCCGAAGACGTTCAGGCCCTGGGTCCACCGGGTCTCGGCACCGGTCGCGGGCAGGGCCATGTGTACCGGGTCGTCCGGCAGGGCGTGGGTGAGGCGCCCGGGCGCCTCCGGGGCGGGCCGCTGCTCGCCGGACGCGCCGACGGCCGTGCTGCACGCGGCGGTGAGCAGCGCGGCGGCCGCGGCGGCGGTGCGCGCGAGGGTCCTGCGGGTCACGTCCGTCCTTCCTGGGACCGGCCCGGGGTGCCGCCGGCCGCTGTACACCGG